>JACMKL010000233.1 GCA_014380105.1 Candidatus Melainabacteria bacterium | reverse complement strand
TAATTGGGATACTAAAATCAGAGGGACTTGGCAAGGCTTTTAATGGACAGATAGTCGTAGTCGATCTGAAAACGGCTCAAGACAGTCTGGATATACCGGGAAAAATTACTCAAGTAGAACTTATCGTACCGCAGGCTATTTTCTCTGACGTACAAGACCACCTGGTTGCGAATGCTACACAGCCAGTCAGTGTAGACACACCTGCAGCACGTGCCAGGACTGCAGAGAAAATGACCAGCTCCTTTCAATATAATCTGACAGCATTAGCATTTATTGCGTTGATTGTCGGCATGTTTTTGATTTACAACACCATGACCATCTCCATTGTCAGACGGCGTGAAGAAATTGGCACCCTAAGAACTATCGGCGCCAGCAAAACAGCGATAGCCGCTTTATTCTTGTGCGAAGCTTTACTTTTCGGAGCAGCCGGATCATTACTGGGCATCGCATTTGGTGTCGCCCTTTCTGACAGTGCTCTCACTGCTATCGCTGGAACAATCGAGCATTTTTATTTCAGCCATCCACTGGGTTCAACATCAATCGACCCATGGACTCTCGTTCGAGCATTTTTCGTGGGTGTGATACTGACTTTACTGGCTGCGATTCCACCAATTCTGGAAGCGACATCGGTTGCACCAGCCGAGGCTGCCAAAAGAGGGTCGTATGAAACTAAAATAGTCTCGTCAACAAATTGGCTATTGGTGGCAGGGATAATTGCGTATTGCGCGGGTGGACTGGCAAGTATTGCAAAACCAGTGGGCGGTTTTCCAGTGTTCGGCTATGTAGCTGCTTTTGCAACCATCATCGGTACCGCTTTTATCACTCCATTTATTTTGAACCAGATATTTGGTTTCATCAATAGAAGTAAGTTTCTCAAAACTCTTCTCGCCGTCGAAGGCACAATCTCTATTCGCGCGCTGGCTGGAGCACCTGGTCGAACAGCAGTAGCGGTCGCCAGTCTGATGGTTGGTATTTCAATGATGATCAGCCTGGCCATAATGATTTCAAGCTTCCGAAGCACAGTGGTGGCATGGGTCGAACAAACCCTGAAAGCCGATCTGTATGTGCAGTCGCAATCGAGAGCTGAAGGAAATAGAGATGCCAGAATTAACGAGCGCGCTGCTGAAATATTAAAAACAGTGCCCGGAGTTGCGGCAGTCGATGGGTTTGTAGAGCACCGCACCAAATTAAACGGAGACCCCTGTATCGTTGGTGCTGGAAATTTTGATGTTTTGAAAACTCACGGCAGGCTGAGGCTCGTCAACGGAGAGCAAGGAAGCGCCTTGATTGCACAGATGAATTCCAATGACTGCGTTGTATCAGAAACACTTTCAGTGAGACGCGGAATCAATACCGGCGACACTATCCAACTGCCAACTATCAATGGACCACTGCCACTGAAAGTGGCTGGTATTTATTACGATTATTCCAGTGACCTTGGCTACATAATTATTGACCGCTCAAAATATATGGAGCGCTTCGGCGAGTCCGGTCTGACCAGTATCGCTGTGTACCTCGATCCAACGGCAGACCCGGAAGCGGCAAGAAAGGAGTGTCTTTCAAGATTGAAGGGCATATCGCTTCTTTCAATCCGAAACAACAAGGAATTGCGAACAGAAGCGATGAGAGTTTTTGATCGTACCTTTTCAGTCACATATGCATTGCATACGATTGCGATGGTGGTGGCATTACTTTCTGTTATGAACGCTCTACTGGCATTAACTCACGAATCTCGACGAGAGTTTGCGATCCTCAGATACCTCGGTGCCACACGCTCTCAACTTAGAAAAATCGTTTTCACTCAGTCAGTTGTTTTGGGTGCCTGCGGAAGTCTCTCCGGTATTGCTGTTGGTTATATTCTTTCTTTGCTCTTAGTAAACGTCATCAACAAACAATCGTTTGGCTGGACAATTCAGATGCTGATCCCGTGGGATTTTATTGTCCAATCATCCGGTCTGGTCATAGTTGCTGCTCTTGTAGCTGCAATTATTCCAGCCAACGAAGCAGGAAAAACACAGGCAGCAGAATTTATTCGGAGTGAATAGAATGGCAAAGAGTCATGGTTTAAAACAGATTTCACTTTTTCTAACTGCGTGTCTTGCAATTTCGAGTTTGATTGCACCGGCTTCAGTAATTGCACAAGCAGGTGGTCAGTATAAGAAAGCGATGCCTGGCTATAAATTTTCTTTCCCACATGATCATTCTTCTCACGAAGAATTTAAGACTGAATGGTGGTATTACACAGGACATCTCAAAGATGATGAGGGCAAGAAATACGGCTACGAACTGACGTTTTTTCGCAGCGGTGTAGCTGACGCATCAAGCAAAAAGCCAACGAATGTTTATCTTGCGCACTTCGCCGTCAGTGACATCAACAACAAGAAATTCCACTTCTTTGAAAAACTGACAAGAAGCGGTTTATCGCTCGGAAGCGCTAGTAGTGACGTTTTACATATCTATAATGATGGCTGGCGCGTTGACGAAGCAGGTAATCAAATGCTTTTGACGGCAGACGCAAGTAAAGCCGGCATCAAACTCGCGCTCACACCGAAAAAACCCCCTGCTATTCACGGCAAAGATGGTGTCAGTCAAAAAGCATCGTGCGTCGGCTGTGCGTCTCACTACTATTCGCTGACTCGCCTTGAAACAAAGGGATTACTTTTCCTTGATGGAAAAGCAAAGCGAGTAAGTGGAACATCCTGGATGGATCATGAATTCGGCTCGAATCAATTGACAGAAGAGCAAATCGGTTGGGATTGGTACAGTCTTCAATTGGATGATAATAGCGAATTGATGTTGTACATCATGCGCAGGCGCGATGGTTCGCTCGACAAAAATTCTAGCGGTACTTTAGTAAGTGCAGACGGAAAAGTTGAGCACTTGTCTCTTTCACAGTTCAAAATTCGCTCAAAGTCAAAGTGGAAAAGTTTAGCGAGCAAAGGCGAATATCCACAAGATTGGGAAGTTGAAATCCCTGAAAAGCAAATCAAACTTTTAGTCAAGGCAGATTTTGAAAATCAAGAACTTGTCACTAAGCGCTCAACCGATGTAACCTACTGGGAAGGCGCAGCCTCAATCTCTGGAACGAAGGGTGGGAAGCCAGTTTCAGGAGAAGGGTATGTCGAAATGACCGGCTACTCTGAAGCGTTTAAGAAGAAAATCTAGGACGACACTCCAATAGAAATCAGATTATTGATTTGTAAATGGAGTCGAGCCATGTAAAACAATTGGACGCATCCAATTTTGTTCATGCATGTATTGCATGTTTGGAGACAACATAAACCAAGCTCTCGCTGTCACACTTGACTGCTCGATAGAGCCCCAGGTGTGACTGTCCTCACTATTATTGCGATTGTCGCCCAGAACGAAAATTTTGCCAGCAGGCACCAGCACACTTTCCATCGAATAGCTCGCAGGTTCCGATACATAGGGTTCGTCGAGAAGTTTATCGTTGAGAAAAACACCAACAGTGCCTACAACTCGAACTTTGTCACCAGCCACGCCGATTATTCTTTTTATGTAAGTAGGAATATTTGGGAATACGGCCAGTCCTGTCAGCTTTCCTAAAATATGTGCAAGATCATTGCTCGCCCCCTCGTCTTTTAGTGGTGGAGTCAATGTCACAATCGCTCCTCTCTGAATCAAACTGCCTCGCCACTTCGATGCCTTTTCGACAATTATTCTGTCACCAACTGTTAGCGTAGGATGCATGCTGGTGCTCGGTATGAAGCGCGCTTCGATCACGAATCGGACAGCGATTAAGATAGTCAGGACGACACAATTAAAACCCAAAATTGCCAGGATTGTTTTGATGCTGCGCTTAAAAATCATGATGACCCTTCAGCAACGAGCGTTTGGTGTTGTAGATCGTAGCTAACGAAATCGTCAGCACAGTATCGAGAAAAATATCCAGTCCCCATAAAAATGGATGGGAGAAAATAATTGAAGATGCCGTAAAAACAGTAAACACCATCACTACTTGTAAAAATGCAGAACGCACCAGAGTCCAGCTATCTCGAATAGATTGCATCGGACCGTCGCCGTCAATTAATGCAAAACCACAGAAAGAGAGCAAAACCGCAAGTATTATTCCCGGCACAATAAATAGCAGAAAACCAGTTGCAATCAATCCCACGACACACAGAGTGGTGACCATAACCTTCGCAAGCAAGGCTGGATCATATCGACCGACCAGAGTAATTGGCTGACCGCGCAACATTCTCAAACAAATAGTATTGAGATCCATTAAGCTGATTACGGAAGAAACAATCAGAATTGTAAGCACTATCCATGGACTGTTCGGCATTCCACCAAAAGCAAACAATGTAATTGCAAGCAAGATTGCCAAACGCATGCCATGCAAAAAGAAGAAAAGCATGAAAGTGGGCAAGCGATCTAAAGCCAGATCCCATGAGTGAAAAATAGTTCGCAGGATTTGCAATTATCTCACCGCGGTCGCCAACACCTTCAATGCTTGATCAAAATCTGCAATCAAATCTTTCGTAGCCTCAATGCCAGTGGAAAAACGCACAAGCGAATCTTTGATGCCAATGCGTTCGCGGTCTTCTGAAGACATACCTAAATGTGAGGTGGTGGCAGGGCGCGTGATCAGGCTTTCAACACCGCCCAGACTGGGTGCACAAATGGGCAACTGAAGCGCACCGAAAAACTGATCTGTAAGAGAAGGACTATCGACTTTTAGCTCAAAACTGAGCATGCCACCAAATCCATCGAACCAGGTTTTTGCGTGTACATGACTCGAATGCTTTTCCAGACCAGGATAATTGACAGTGCTAATTGCTGGGTGTTTCTCCAAATATTGTGCTATTGCAAGTGCACTTTCGTTTTGTTGACGAACTCTCAATGCGAGTGTCTTCATTCCCCGGTGTAAGAGAAAAGCTGCATGCGGGTCAAGTGTGCCACCAAAGTGATTTAGTTTATGTGTCACGCCCTTAACTATTTCAGCCTTACCAATACAAGCACCGGCAACAATATCCGAATGTCCGTTTAGATATTTCGTGCAACTATGCAATGAAAGATCAAAGCCAATTTCGGCTGGACGAAAATTAATTGGACTGGCGAAAGTATTATCAATCATGCTGACTATTTTGTGAGCACGGGCGAAATCCACTATTGCCGCGAGGTCTGGTACATCCATGAGTGGATTTGCGATGGATTCTACATAGATTGCTTTTGTAGTTGGGCGCAATTTCGCATCCCAGGTAGAAGGTCGAGACGCATCAATGAAGTCATATTCGATACCAAGAGCAGGTAAGTCTTTGGTGACAAAATCGTGTGTGCCACCATACAAGCAGTCTTGCATCAAAATATGATCGCCTTGACTCAGAATACTGAGAAGGGCTGTTGAGATGGCTGCCATTCCGCTGGCTGAAACTATTGCGGCTTCCGCACTTTCGATTGCTGCCAGTTTGGCATGCAAGACATTGTGATTGGGAGTATTGTTCAGGCGAATATAGCGAATATCGTTGTAGTCGGCTTCACCACCATATTCAAAAGTCGCAGATTGAAAGATTGGTAAATTGACCGCGCCGTAAATTCGCGGTCTCAGCTCCCCTGCATGAATAAGCTTCGTTTCGACACTATCGGACTGACTCACTATTACCTCTTTATTTTCGTTTGATTTTTCCTGAGACATACGGACGAGCAACTGGCTTACCAGCGCTTGCGCTTTTGCTATGATCAATTGTTTTACGTTCGATTTCTAACAGCTCGTATTCCTGCCGCAAGCGTCCGAACATGCCGGCTAATTGTTTTTCGCGTCTGGCACGATCAGATTCTTTCACTACCATTTTGTCGGCAGCTGCAGTGGTATTTTCCAACTGCGCCAGTCGGGTCTCTTCAAGCTTTAATTGTGCCTCTGCCCGCAGTGCTCTCATCTGATCGTTCATCAACTGATTAGCCATGCTACTAGCTTCTGCGGCACTAACAGTGAGGTCTATGCAAAGGTGTGGTGGCGGAATATTTTCCATGTGATACTGATTGCAGTGCATCTCGTATTTTTTGTGCAGACCCTGAAACGTTTCTTGGGCAGCGTGGCATTCACCGATTTGCGAGCGAAACAAATTCAAATTTTTGTTGTACTCGGCCGCATGAACTTTAAAATTTTTGACGTCATCTCCAAATTGTTTTTGAGCTTGTTGTAATTGCAAGCCCTTAAGTTTGATCAATGGAATGTTTGGAGTGGGAACTGTTTGCAGTTGGGATGCACGCCCAGAGAGTTTTTCTGGAGCTGCTGCTGCGTCTCCAGGCTTGGCTGGAGCGGAGCTGGACGCTGGCGTGGCTGTGGCAGACGGTGTTTCGGAAGTGGCTGAAGAAGTGGATGAAGAAGACGTGGACGAAGACGCAGGCGCTGTCGAGGTCGCAGCCGGAGGCTCTGCCGAAGTTGCTGGCGATGTCGCTTGAGCAATTAATCTTTCAGTCTGCGCTATTTGATTTTCTGTTTGAGCAATCTGCGCGCTCAATTTTTCATGCAATACTTTTGCTTTGATGACGAAGGCATCAGCCTCTGACTTGATCTGAGCTGCCGTTTCTAGACGTCCTGGTTGAACTAGAGATGTTGGTGTCACTTCCTCGTGACAGGGAGCAGAAATAGCAAACGATGTCGAAGCGGTGGTGGTCAATAAAATCGACAAAGATACCGCGCGCAAAATTTTCATATTCCACTCCTCTCAGGTCTCTTACATCATCGAACAGATAACACGAATCAGCTTATTGAACCATGTTCCAGGCCAGCCTTACCAGTTGGCAAACTTGTGATAAGCACCGGGACGACGCGACGGCTGTGAACCGGGTTTATAGCCATAAGTCGACTCTGCCGATTTTTTCCAGTTATTGAACGCTTGTTTGTAAGGCGAACTTGGTGTGATATCCGCCAGGCTGCCCGCTCTAGCCTTCAGTTGTAAAACCGGATCGTCAGGCGGAACGTCATCTCTACTTGGATCCCCATAGAAGCGCACATAAAGATTAGTTCCTAGGGCGCGAAGGCGAGCATTGCCTGGTTTTCGGCTACGGTCAGCCAACAAGACCTTCAAATTGACTGCCGATTTCTGTGTCTCGAGTGCACGTTGTGCCGCCTCAATCCTCGCGAGCGCGGACTCACGCATTGCGTCAGTGCGCTGATAACTATTTTGAATGAATGACCTATTACTGACCTCCTCGTCATTGCGGTACAGCCAGCGACGATATCCGTTATTACTGGTAGCAGCAAATGAGGGCATATTGAGACGTTGAGCGGCGTCAGTCATGCGCTGGGCAGCGTGACGTTCGGCCTCAGCACGCACCCGATTTTTCAGATCACCAGTTTGCGAATTCATCAAACGCAATGCCTGCTGAATTATTTGAGGATCTTCGGCAAGAACTTTACTTGATTCGCGAGCAGCAGCGAGGTCCATAACCGCAGCTCGAGCCATCCGCCCTTCTTTACTGAAAGGATTTAGTCGAAAGCAAAACTCGAATTCTGACTTTGCAGCCTCATATTCTTTCAATTGTTCAAGCGTGCGAGCCAAATAAAAGTGCGGCTTCCAATTCATGGGATCAGCAGCGCAGGCTTGTTCAAAGTGCATCGCCGCTGTGTGAAAGCGCTTGTAATAATATTGCTCGACGCCCTCGTCAAGCGGTCCGCGAGCACTTGTAGAAGAAACTGCCACCCCCAGGAAGAGGATAGCCAAAGCGGTGGTTACGAGATTCGGAAAGGCGAAAAGCCTGTTGAGCATGTGATCCGACGGGTTGGGAAGAATTGGCCAGCAAATATCCATATTAGTATAAAAATCAAAGAAGTCCTTGACATCTTAATATTTTAGATTTGCTCTAACTATGAAGCTCGAAGCAGGGCTGACGAGCATTATCAGACCGTCGCGCCAGCAAAAGCAACCAGGTAAGAAAAATTCAGTACATAATGAGGGTTATGTTTGGCGGAGCTCCACCTGTTCATTTAATGTGGTCGAATATGTTCGACCCAAAACGCCCGAAGATTGAGAAACCAATCGACTGGAAGCGTTTGGGTAGCTTGTTTCTTCCATATTGGAAAAAAGAACTGCAAGTGATCACCTGCATTCTGGCTGTAAGTGTGCTTGGACTGCTGCCACCCGTCTTGACCATGTATCTGATCGATAAGGCAATTCCATCCGGAAATTTCACAATTGTCTCACTAATGGTCGGCGGAATGGTGCTATCGGCGGTGGCATCTGCAGCCATTGGTGCTCTGCAAGGCTATTTGAATTCGACTGTGGGCGAAAGCATCATGCGCGACTTGCGCGGAAGATTGATGTCCCATATGCACAAGATGCCTCTGGATTTTTTCACCAGCACGAAGACTGGCGAAATCATGAATCGAGTCACCAATGATGTCGACAGTATCGATGGCGTAGTGTCAGGCACTTTAGTTTCGATCATTACAAATTTAGTCACCATAATCACAACTCTTGTCACCATTTTCTTTCTCGATTGGCGTCTTTCACTTCTCTCAGTTTTTCTCCTGCCTCTCATGATTTTGCCACTATGGCCGGTGGGCAGAAAAATGTACGACATCAGGAAAGAAACAAGGAAGAAGCGCGATCAGATGCAGTCGGTTGGGCAAGAAACGCTCTCAATTTCGGGCATCGTGCTATTAAAATCCTTTACTCGCGAACAATACGAACGCGACCGATATTACAAACTCGGCACCGAGTTAATGGATTCAGAAGTGAAGCTGGCTCTAATTGGCCGCTGGTTTATGGCTTTGATTGCCTCCATGGTGACAGTAGGTCCAGCCTGCATCTGGTTATATGGTAGCTGGCTGGTTATCCATCACGGATTGACTGTCGGTATGATAGTGACATTTGTCGCATTACTTGGACGCCTCTATGCACCAGCTTCGGCTCTGGCTGGTATCCAAATTCAAATCATGACAGCACTAGCTGTTTTCGAGAGAATTTTCGATTACCTCGATATGTCTGAAGAAGTTGAAAACTTAGAATTGCCAAAGTTGACGGAAGTGAAAGGGGAGTTACAGTTCGACCACGTCTCGTTCTCATACCCCTCCGGTAGACTGGCTCTTGAAGATGTTTCGTTCACTATTAAGCAAGGCCAGATGGCCGCCCTTGTTGGTCCATCTGGAGCAGGAAAAACAACTCTCAGCATGCTTGTTCCCCGCTTCTACGACCCAGAATTAGGAACTATCTTGCTTGATGGGACACCTTTGAATTCTGTCCGCCTTTCATCATTGCGAGAACACATCGGTATCGTCACCCAAGAGACATATTTATTTCACGACACCATCTTTAATAACCTCCTCTACGCGCGCCCGAGTGCCTCCAGAGAAGAAATCGAATCTGCATGTCGAGCAGCAAACATTCATCAATTTATCGATGCTCTGCCTGAAAAATATGACACTACAGTTGGTGAAAGAGGTCATAAACTGAGCGGTGGCGAAAGGCAAAGATTGGCAATTGCTCGTGTCTTACTGAAAAATCCGGAAATTTTAATTCTGGACGAAGCTACTTCCGCACTCGATTCTGAAAACGAAGCGCTCATTCAAGCTGCCCTGACGCCTCTAATCGAAGGGCGAACAAGTCTGGTGATTGCCCACCGACTCTCTACCGTGATAAAGGCCGACTTGATTCTCGTAGTTGAGAATGGACGAATAGCTGAGTTTGGAAAGCACGAAGAGTTAATTCAACTGAACGGTTTGTACACTCGTCTCTACAGAACTCAGTTTAAAGATCCATCCCTCGTCTAGCGCCGCAGCAACCCTTCAGCCGTGTGACGCGACCATCCAGAACTACTGACATCGAGAATGCGTTCACTCGATGTTCATGTCCAAACTGTATTAAAATGGTAAAAGCGTCAAATTTGGCAAAGTCGTAAGTGGAGGAGTTCAGATGAAAGTTCTAGTCACCGGTTCAACCGGTCTTGTCGGAAAGAAAATCGTCTCTGGACTCAAAAGTGGTGGTCACCAGGTAGCCAGACTGGTGCGTGGCGAATCAAAAGGCGCAGACGAGTTTAGCTGGGATCCTGATGCTGGAAAAATAGATGCCCGTGCATTCGATGGTGTAGACGCGGTCATACACCTGGCAGGCGAAGGAATTGCAAGCAAACGTTGGTCTGCAGAGCAAAAGGCGAAAATAAAAGATAGCCGCGTCAAAGGAACACTACTGATATCCAACACCATCGCAGCTTTGCAAAAGGCACCTAAAGCGCTTGTCAGTGCGTCTGCAATTGGATTTTATGGTGACCGCGGCAGTGAAATGTTGACTGAGGCCAGCACCAATGGTGAAGGCTTTCTAGCAGAAGTTTGTAGAGAATGGGAAGGCGCCACAAGAGCAGCCGAAACAGTCGGCGTGCGCGTCGTGCATGCCAGATTGGGGGTAGTCTTGAGTCGAGAAGGTGGAGCACTGAAAATGATGTTGCCACCATTCATGATGGGTGCTGGCGGACCGCTTGGTGATGGCCGTCAATATATGAGTTGGGTTGATGTGGACGACGCGGCGAAAGCCTTTATTTACCTCGCCACTGAAGCCAATGTCAGTGGTGCAGTCAATGTAGTCGCACCAAATCCTCATACAAATGGTGAATTCACCAAGACGCTTGCAAAAGTAATCAGCAGACCGGCATTTTTTCCTGTTCCAACAATCGGCGTCAAGGTAATGTTTGGAGAGATGGGAAAGGAACTTCTCCTGGCGAGTAACCGCGTGAGCGCAGAGAAAATCGTCGGCTCCGGATTCAAGTTCAATTATCCAGAACTCGATGGTGCTCTGAAGCACGAACTCAATTAGTCGGCGTCATAATGCAAGGCGATCACAAACATATTCGCAACTTTGACGAGTTTGTCAAAGGCAAAGACGAACAACTTCAACTGCTTTTCCGAGCTGTGGAATGTGCGCGCAACGGTATCGTCATCACCGATCCTTCACGCACAGATAATCCGATTATTTATTCAAATCCTGCATTTTCGGCATTAACAGGTTATGCACCTGAACAAATAATTGGAAGAAATTGCAGATTTTTGCAGCGCGATGATCGCGAGCAGGCAGCCGTTAGAGAGATCAAAGAAGCTGTTCTAAAGGAAATTCCCATTACAACGGTCTTGCGCAATTACAAGCGCAATGGCACCCTGTTCTGGAATGAATTGACAATTTCACCAGTCAAAAATGACAGTGGACAAATTGTCAATTTCATCGGAATTCAAAATGATATTACGTCAAGAATAGACTCAGAAAGACGAGTTCAAGAATTTTACTCCGTAATATCGCATGAATTGCGCACGCCTCTTTCATCAATTCATGGCGCTTTGACTGCCATTGAAGAGTGTTCTGCTGGTCGAATCAACTCACAAGTAATGAGACTGGTGCGCATCGGCGTGGATAACTCAACTAGATTGATGCGACTAATTAATGACATTCTTGATTGGAAAAAACTCGAAGCTGGTAAGTTCAAATTGAATCTTCGTGAGTTTGATCCTGCCGATCCAGTTGAGTCTGTCATCAACGAATTACGAATAGCTGCTGAAAGTAAGCAGGTGACCTTAACTTCCGAAATAATGCCGCATCATAATGTGGTGGCAGATCAAGATCGCATAATTCAAGTGCTCAACAATTTAGCAGCCAATGCAATCAAATTCTCAGCACCAGGAAGTCTGGTGAAAATCAGAGTAGAAGCTCCATCTTCCGACACAATCAGATTTGCTGTTATTGACTCAGGACCAGGAATCGCATCCGACCAGATGGAAAAACTATTTGTTCGATTTCAGCAACTTGATTCATCGGACACGCGCAAGAAAGGCGGCTCCGGACTGGGTTTAGCAATCAGTAAAGCGATTGTAGAATTGCACGGTGGCAACATCGGGGTGACCAGCACCCTTGGTGACGGTTCGAAATTCTGGTTCGAAATATTTAGCTAAGTGTATTCTTCGCCGTCAACTGTGCTCATCAAATAGCCGCGGTTGCGAACATTTTTGATAAGCGAATTCTCTTCAGTGCCTTTGGTATCAATTGCACGCCTGAGTAATTTGATGTGTGTGCGAACTGTGTCAGGAGAGGCTGTTGCATCGTCCATCCAAACTCTTTCCAGAATAGCTTCGGCGCTGAAAACTTGCTTTGGATGACGCATAAAAAACTCAAGCAGGCTATAAACTTTCGGTCTCAACTTCAATTCCTGACCGTTTTTCAGAACAGTGCAGCTGGCCGGATCTAATTCCAAATCGGACGCACGCAAAATTGTTTGTGCCATCGAGTGCGGCCGTCGCAAAAGTGCGCGCACGCGCGCTAATAATTCTCGCGAGTGAAAAGGTTTTGTCAAATAATCGTCCGCGCCAAGGTCAAGAGCCTTTTCTTTGTCGTCGACTGTGACTTTTGCAGTCAGCATCAGAACCGGTGTCTTCCCGCCACCATCGCGGTAATCTCGAAGCACTTCAACACCGCTCACGTCCGGCATCATCCAGTCGAGAATAATCAGGTCGTACTTATAGGCTTTCAACATAGGAATGGCTTCACGTCCGCCATTGAGCGTTTTCACCGAATGTCCTTTATTCGAAAGCGTAATACGCAGAACCTCGGCAAGGTCCGCGTCATCTTCAACCAGTAAAATCTTTGCCATCGTCTAAGTCTATACGAAAGTAACCATGTAGATCACCTTATCTGCAAACTACTTCCTGAAAACCTTAGTTTGGAGCTGATATGTCTGGTGTGGCAGATGTTCATTCGATGTTCACGTGTGAATAATATGCTAACTTTGGCTAATCCAGGCCCGCTCGTTGGCTTCGAGCAACCCGCCTGCAAATATTGGCACATTTCGACGGAAGCAAAGAATGCACGATAGAACACACGTAGCGATAATAGGCGCTGGACTCTCCGGACTCGCATGCGCTTACTATTTCAAGAAAGCAAATATCGACTTCACAATTATTGAGTCGTCCGACGCCGTAGGCGGCAGAGTACGGTCTGACAAAGTTGATGGATACATTCTGGATCGGGGCTTTCAAGTACTACTGACTGCCTATCCTGAAGCTCGAAATATTCTCGACTATGACAAGCTCAAGCTGAAGTCATTCATTCCAGGATCGCTAATTCGCTTTCACGGAAACTTCCACACAATTGCCGATCCATGGCGCAGACCTGGCGACTCACTAAAAACTGTCTTTAATCCGATCGGTTCTTTTAAAGACAAAATGCTGATCGACAAAGTGCGTCGCAGTGTCACAGAAGGAGGATTGAGCGAACTTTATGCGCGTCCAGAAAAAACGACCTTGAAATTGCTCGAGGAGTATGGTTTTTCTGCAGACATGATTGATCGCTTTTTTCGCCCTTTCTTTGGCGGCGTCTTCTTTGACAAAAACCTGACCACATCAAGCAAAATGTTTGAATTCACGTTTCGGATGTTCTCCACCGGCGATACCAGTCTTCCAGCAAATGGCATGAGCGAAATCCCAATGCAAATGTTGGATTTGATTGGCTCCGACCATGTTCGCCTCAACACTTCTGTCGACAAAGTCAGAGACAATGAAGTGGTACTCGCAAGCGGCGAAGTAATCAAAGCAAATGCGGTTGTGGTGGCAACTGAAGGACCGGAAGCCGGAAGGCTGCTTGGAAGAGCCATGTCCACACAAATGCGCTCAACTAGATGTCTCTATTACTCAGCAGACAAGTCTCCGCTCGACTCTCCGATTTTAGTTTTAAATGGAGATGGAGTTGGCGTAATCAATAACATGTGCGTGCCTTCGATGGTCAGCCCATCTTATGCTCCACCAGGAAAAAGTTTGGTCTCCATCACTGTAATTGGTCGAGACGAATTGCCAGACGATGGACTGCAAAATCTTGTCACCGCACAATTGAAAGAGTGGTTTGGCAAGGACGTCGACAATTGGAAGCATCTGAAAACTTACAATATAAAATACGGCTTGCCTGACGCAACTTCTCCTCT
>JACMKL010000232.1 GCA_014380105.1 Candidatus Melainabacteria bacterium | reverse complement strand
CAAAAAACCGATGCAGCCCTAGTTCTGTTTCTGAAAACTGCCCCTGATGAACTTCGACCATCAATAGCAAGTTACCTCAATAGTCGAGACGTGGAGAGCGTCAAACTTTCAAAAGCGCCAGCTCCGCAGACACTCTATCAGCAAGCAGAAGAATTGCGCCAGCAAGGAAAACTAAAAGAGGCGGTGGCGATTTACATTGCGATTTTGCAGTCGAAGGAAACGAATCCATATGTTATTCGAGATGCAGCCTTAAAAGCCTTACGCAATGGTAACGCAGGGACAAAAACAAACATTCTGAACTCTCGTCTGGCTTGGCTTGCAAAAGATGCCGCGAGCGGGAATTATCTCGAAGTCACTGACACAGCTGAAATTCTTAGACGATTAAATTCCCCGAAATGCATTGATGCACTGCTCCAAGTGCTCCACAGGCGAGATTCACTATTTCAAAACGCACACAGAACTGCAACTTTCGCCTTACGCGAACTCGGTCCGGAAGTACAGAAAAGAGCAGCTGCTTCTATCCTCGACGACATCAAAAATAATGCAGATCTATCTAACAATTTCGATCAGCAAATAGAGACTTTGGTCTCTTTTGCCTGGATCAAATCGAAAGATTCATTCCAAGAAAGTCAGAAGCTTGTAGAAGCAGATAAAAACTGGACATCATCATGGAATAAGGTGATACCACTTATGGAGAGTTTAAGTCATGAAGACGAAGGTCTGGAGCTGAGCAAGTTGCTTCGTGACGGGAAGGACTTATCTCCGAAAGTTATTGAGTGGACAATTTTCCGCCTTGGGGATTTGCGAGAGAGCAATGATGTCGAGACACTTCTGCGTCTCTACTCGGACAAACCGTATTACTACCAGCCAACATTGAAAGAGGCATTAGTAAAGATTGGCGGCGCTAAAATAATTACCTACATGCGACAGTCGGCCATCACAAAGCACCCGCAACAAGCTACAGCAGTTGAAATTCTGGCTGAAATTGAAAAAAAGAAGGTATTACCCATAATGCACCAGGTCGCTCACAGTGGCAACTTAGATGCAAGAATTCGAAGTATCGCGGCGATTGGGCAGTATGGAAATTGCGATGATCGCAAAGCGCTTTTGCCCGGAGCTGATTACTGGAAAGGTGATCGCGACGTACATTATTGGCTGATACAGGCTTTAAACGCTATCGAACACAGGTGTCACTGCCAATAATGGCTCTCAAGGTCTTTACCCTTTTCATGCTAAGTTTTCTAAGCAAATGTAAACGGGTGAAGGCAGTGCCAAGAGGCTACGTCGCAGCTCGATTGATATTTGGAAAAAGAGCTTAATTCTCAAGTGTCATCTTAGGTATGAGAGCCCAAAACGGACTCATCAAGCCAACTTCGACCCTGTGGAACAACTTCCACTTTTATATACAGTGGATACTTCGCAACACCAAAAGTGAAGCCGTCTTTGCGTACCGCTCGCCGCGCGCGTTACAGTCAGTCACTTAACAAAGCCTTGCGTCTTAATGATTTCTACATATAATCGAATTGTGAGGTCGAGCTGTTTGTCGCCAATAAGACAAGCGGTGGGCCGGTCGTCCATTGGAGACGCTTTTACATGCATATTTCTGCAGGCGACACGGCCTGGATGCTTACTAGTTCGGCATTGGTTTTTCTGATGAGCCCAGGCTTAGCGTTTTTCTACGCAGGGCTCGTGCGCAGAAAAAACGTTCTCAATACTCTGATGCTCACATGTTCCGCCATCTCCATAGGCGCACTGATTTGGATGATGTTTGGATACTCACTCGCCTTCTCTCCAGGCAATCCATTGCTTGGAGGAATAAGTGCATTCTTTTTCAGTGGTGTAGGACAAGAACCAAACAGCTATGCGCCTACCATTCCAGCATTAGTCTTCGCTAGTTATCAGGGCATGTTCGCCTCAATAACGCCTGCCATCATATCCGGTGCCATCGTTGAGCGCATCAAATTTAGCGCATTCCTCGTATTCCTGGCACTGTGGTCATTAGTAGTTTATGTTCCAGTCGCACACTGGGTGTGGGGCGAAGGCGGTTGGATGCGCACACTTGGCGCACTCGACTTTGCCGGAGGTACAGTTGTCCACATCACCGCCGGTATCGCCGCCGTCATCTGCGCCTGGTTGCTCGGTGCGCGTCACGACCACCAAGAATCACCACTCATACCGCACAATGTCCCGTTTGTACTGCTTGGCGCAGGCTTACTTTGGTTCGGTTGGTTTGGCTTCAACGCAGGCTCCGCGCTCGCCGCCAATGGCACGGCAGCTCTCGCTCTCGTTAACACAAATACTGCAGCAGCCGGCGCGATGATCACTTGGCTCATTCTCGAATCTACGTTGAAAGGCAAACCGACCGCAGTTGGTGCAGCGACCGGAGCGGTCGTCGGACTTGTTGGTATCACTCCTGCCGCAGGTTTTGTCTATCCATGGGCAGCGCTCATTATTGGTATCGTCACCGCCATTGCCGGATTCGCCGTTATCCAACAACGCGCAAAGACAAATCTCGACGATACCCTGGACGTCTTCGCTTGTCACGGAGTAGGTGGGATAACCGGAGCACTCTTAACTGGTGTCTTTGCAACGAAAGCAGTAAACAGCGCGGGTGCAGACGGACTACTCTATGGCAATCCAAAATTGCTCGCCATCCAGGCACTCGCTGTCGTAGCAACAGTCGCGTATACAGCTGTTGCATCAGGACTATTGATTCAATTGGTAAAACTCTTCATGCCAATACGCGCGGGTCTAACTGAAGAACTTGAAGGTCTCGACCGTCATACACACGGGGAAGATGCTTATCACGAAGGAATTGCCATCACTACCCTCGGTGGCACAGAACGCGAAGCATTGGCCTCAACCCATTAGAAGAACAGACGATTCATGCCCGACGCCCACCCTACTCAATCAAACTCAATCTTCACCGAACGCGATGCGTGCGGAGTGGGTTTGATCTATCGCCCGCAAGCCAGCCATGATGTAATCGCTGCGTCATTGCATGCGCTCGCTCGGATGGAACATCGTGGTGCATGCGGAGCTGACAGAGACAGTGGAGATGGTGCTGGCATCTTGACTGAGATTCCGTGGGCAATTCTTGAATCCGAGGGATGGAAAAAATCAGAGATAGCCGCAGTTGGTGTCGCTTATTTCCCACCTGGTGGCGAGTTTCACTGCAAACAATTGACCCAAACCATATTTGCAGAAGAAGGACTCAATGTGATTGGTTGGCGCCATGTGCCAACGGTTCCTGAAGTTCTCGGTCCGTTAGCATTTTCAACTTGCCCAGTTATCGAACAGATTCTCGTCTCGATGGCGTCGCCGTTATCTGATGACGAACTTGCTCAACGTCTGATGATTGCTCGCAAGCGTGCTATCAATCATATTCGTTTGCAAAAAGAATTTGAGAATTTCTACATCGCATCGCTCTCAACCAAGACCATTGTTTATAAAGGCATGGTGCGCTCCAGCGTGCTACCGAAATTTTATACTGATCTCTTAAATCCTTTATACATAGCAAACTTCGCTGTATTCCACCGTCGTTTTAGCACCAACACTTTTCCACGTTGGGCACTTGCACAGCCATTCCGAATGTTGGGTCACAATGGCGAAATCAATACTTTGCTCGGGAACCGCAATTGGATGCGCGCTCGCGAGCCAGTCTTAGAGCAGCCAGCCTGGGCAGGTCGTTATCACCAACGAGAGCCTGTCATATATGAAAGCGGCTCCGATTCTGGCAATCTCGATAATGCGATGGAAATGATCATGCTTGCTGGCCATTCGCCGGAAGCTGCTCTCATGCAGCTGATGCCAGAAGCTTATCGCAATCAACCAGCTCTTGAAGCATTCCCTGAAATCGTAGACTTCTACGATTACTATGCAGCACTGCAGGAGCCCTGGGATGGTCCGGCACTGATCGTTTACGCAGACGGAAAAACAGCCGGCGCCATTCTCGATCGCAACGGATTACGTCCCGCACGTTACACCATTTACAAAGATGGCTCGGTCATTCTCAGCTCCGAAACAGGTGTTTCAGACTACCCAGTGGAAGTGGCAGAGAAAGGGCGTCTTGGACCTGGACAAATGATTGTCGTCGATTTGCAGACTGGCGAAATCCAGAAAAATTGGCAAGTAAAACATAAGGTCGCAAGCGCTCATCCATATGGACAATGGCTGAACACTGAAAGAAAAACTTTAGAACATCAACAGTTTCACTCACAGAAACAATTTACGCATGAGCAATTGATAGTAAATCAAATCGCTTTCGGCTACGGGAAGGAAGACGTCGAGTTCATTGTTAATGCAATGGCTCAAACGGCTAATGAGCCAGTTTTCTCGATGGGAGACGATACTCCAATTGCGGTCCTTTCACTGAAGCCACGTGTACTGTTTGATTATTTCAAACAACGCTTTGCGCAAGTAACTAATCCTCCAATTGATCCGCTTCGTGAAAAGTTGGTGATGTCGCTCGACACACACTTAGGTCGACGCACAAATCTGCTTCGTCCGGCTCAATATGCAGCTCGCACACTTTATTTGAACAGTCCGGTTCTGAACGAACTGGAGCTTGCCAGTCTCGATAAATTTGGAAAACATTTTAGGTGCAAAACTCTCCCACTCCATCTTGATGCCACCACCGGCAATCTCAATGACGCAGTATCACGACTTTGTGACGAAGCTGTCGAAGCCGTAAAACAAGGACACAGCATTCTTGTTTTAAGTGACAGGTCTCCATCTGCAGAACTGGCATGCATACCAATCTTGCTGGCAGTGGGCGCCGTGCACCATCATTTGATTAGAGAAGGCTTGCGACTCAATACTTCCATCATTGCAGAAACAGCTCAGTGTTGGAGCATTCACCAATTTGCTTGCTTGCTAGGTTATGGTGCGCAAGCAGTATGTCCGTATCTGGCGCTTGAAACGGTCCGCGATTGGTACTTCAGCGATAAGGTGCAGAAGCTAGTTGCTGATGCGCAAATGGGCGTTTATGAAGGCGATGAAAAACATGCCCCATATGTTGGCTTCACCGTTGAACGGGCCCAATTCAATTATACGAAAGCCGTCGAAGGTGGCATTCTCAAAATCATTTCAAAGATGGGCATATCTTCCCTTATGAGTTATATCGGCGCGCAGATTTTCGAATGCGTCGGGTTAGGACCTGATGTGATTCATCGCTGCTTTGATGGCACAACTTCTCGCATTGGTGGTCTGGAAATCGACGACATTGCGCGTGAAACTCTGCGCTTTCACCATGACGCTTTTGCTCACCAACCATCTCTTATCAATGTTGGCAATATGAGCCATAAATCTGGCGGAGAGTTTCACGGCAACAATCCGGAACTCGTCAAAGCACTCCACAAGAGCCTTGGTCTAAGCGCCAAGAGCGGCAACGGTAATGGCAGCGCAAATGGCAATGCCACTAGAATCTCGGATGAAGAAAAACAAAAGTCATTTGAAGTATATGCCGATCTCGTCAAAAAACGCGATCCTTATTCATTGAGAGATCTGCTGGAGTTTAATTCAGATAGACAACCTGTGCCACTCGAATCAGTTGAGTCTGCACTCGATATCGTAAAGCGCTTTTGCACCGGCGGCATGTCTCTAGGAGCGCTTTCCAAAGAAGCTCACGAAGTGCTTGCAATTGCAATGAATCGACTGGGTGCAAAATCAAATTCTGGCGAAGGTGGTGAAGACCCTAAGCGCTATTACCCGATCAAAAATATCGGGCGCGATGGTACAAGTCCTGATTTCCCCGGACTGAAGGGACTAAAGCCCGGTGACCATGCGGCATCAGCAATTAGACAAGTTGCCTCAGCTAGATTTGGAGTTACTCCGGAATATCTGGTCACTGCCGACCAGCTAGAAATTAAAATCGCACAGGGTGCAAAACCAGGCGAAGGCGGACAACTACCCGCTCACAAAGTTTCACATTATATCGCACAATTAAGACGTGCTAGAGCCGGAATGTCCTTAATTTCGCCTGCACCGCACCACGATATTTATTCAATCGAAGACTTAGCGCAACTAATTTATGATTTGCGTCAGGTCAACAAGAAAGCTCAAATATCAGTCAAATTAGTCAGTCAGATTGGCATAGGCACAGTGTCAGCAGGCGTCGCCAAGGCTAACGCTGACATCATTCAAATATCCGGACACGATGGTGGCACCGGTGCATCTCCGCTTGGTTCAATCAAAAGTGCAGGCGTTCCGTGGGAACTTGGACTTGCAGAATCCCATCAAGTTTTACTCGC
Organism: Candidatus Melainabacteria bacterium; assembly: GCA_014380105.1. Taxonomy (GTDB): domain Bacteria; phylum Cyanobacteriota; class Vampirovibrionia; order Obscuribacterales; family Obscuribacteraceae; genus QKMZ01. The sequence goes on along the minus strand of JACMKL010000232.1, from coordinate 387 downwards.
TAATTCTTTGAGAGACCGAGTCATTCTCAGAGTGGACGGCGGATTACGAGCCGGCTGGGAAGTCGTTCTCGCGGCGATGCTGGGAGCAGAAGAATATGGTTTTGCATCGATTGCACTGATCGCAGCCGGTTGCATCATGGCTCGCGTTTGCCACACAAATAATTGCCCGGTTGGTATCACTAGTCAGAAAGAAATACTCAGAAAGAAATTTCCGGGCACACCAGAACCGGTTGTAGAGTTCTTCTTGTATATTGCCGAAGAGGTCAGACATACGCTGGCACAGCTAGGATACACCTCACTTTCACAAGTAATCGGTAGAAGCGACCTCCTAAAAACGCGCGACGATATTCAGTTTCCAAAATCAACATCGCTAGATCTTCATTCACT
>JACMKL010000231.1 GCA_014380105.1 Candidatus Melainabacteria bacterium | reverse complement strand
GGCATTTTAGCCCACCTTGAACCATTCCCAGTGGCAATCGGTGCCGTTATCGGAAGCCGTTTTAGGCGAAATCCTTGCCTCTATCGGTAGAGAATTCAGTCAAAATGCGTGCCGATATCGGCACGCAAATCACCACCGGATATGGTGGCACGTGATTTAATAAAACCGCTTGGCAACGCGTTTTAAGGCGCCTTTAGGGAGAAAAATTTTGATGAAGAGAGGGGCTAATCGGAAGCAAGTGACGATAGTATGCCCTCTGCTCGCACGCTGGACTGCGTCTTATCGCCTTCTGGCAATATCAGGCAGCTTTGCATTGCGCGTGGCTCTAGAGAGCCAGTGGCGGTCGTCACTGGGAGATCTTCAAGTGTCGCCTGATAGGAAAGCACTTGCATCTTTTGCGTGACCACGTCGTCGGTTTCGAATTTTTCAGTCAAACTAACTTTGCCTGCAAGCATCTTTGAATTGTCAGAAAGTTTTGCTGTGTCCACAATTCCACGCATAGCCTTGCCAACGTTATTAGGCAATTGGGCAATAGTTTGTCCGGTTTCTTTGGCAGTTCCTTCAAGCCCGCGTGTAACAACTTTGCCCAAGTAACATACGACATTACTGACACCTGAAATATTGAGTTTGTCCGCAGCTGCTTTGGATAAGTCCAGGACACGCTTCCCGTAGAATGGGCCTCTATCAGTAACTGTGACTGTGCATGCCTTTCCATTTGTCGTATTTTTTACCAACAATTTGGTTCCGAAAGGAAGTGTTCGGTGTGCGCAAGTCATTGAGTTCATGTTGTATACGGTCCCGGATGCCGTACGGCGTCCGTGAAACTTGCCACCATACCAGGAGGCAATTCCGCTAAAGAATTTTTTGACCGGCTCATCGATATTGGCTGCTTGAGCCGGTGTTCCGTAAGTTGTTGCTGCAAATAAGGTAACTAATAGTGCAGCTCTGTTTTGCAATGTGATTTCCATATCAAACCTCTAGAACTTACAAATGCGCACTCATGCCTAACTACGCCCACAAACTTGTTGCGTCTGCGCCATGACCCTTCAATTTGAATTTTGGTTTTTAGAAACCTGAGATATTGCTTAAGTAGGACGAAGGATGCATCCTGCTTTCCCTCATTGGGTTTCGCCTAGTAGCGACAAGCCTCATTTAAGAAAGTTCCCACTGCCTGGTTTGCAGGGAGAGACCTTTACCGCTGCCTTAATTTCGTGTACAGCGAAAAGCCCCAACCAGTGGGGCTTTTCATGATGCATTTGAACGAATTTGATGTTCCCTTAAACTTTGCTAAAGTTACATGGCGTCACGAATGTGACTAACAGGTAAATTCGCCCTTAAGTTGCAAATCGGCTGCAATTAATTGGCGGAGTTCTAGCTCTTCTTCTTCAGATATAGGGAAGGACTCGGAATCGTCAGGGAATTTTTTCTCTTTGACGTCGTTTGCATAATTGCCGATGGCTTCAGTGCAGATTTCGGAAAGATCTGCGTAGCGCCTAACAAAGCGCGGTTTGAAATCTGTGAATTTGCCGAGCAAATCGTCCGTGACAAGAATTTGTCCATCACAACCATTGCCTGCACCAATTCCAATTGTTGGAATTCTCAATTCCTCAGTCAAAATAGATGCCACCGCTTTTGGTACCATCTCCAGAACCACGCTAAAGGCACCAGCTTCCTCAAGACCTTTAGCGTCTCTAATTAGTTTGACTGCATCCTCGGCAGTTTTGCCCTGCACTTTTGTGCCACCCAAACCATGAATGGATTGAGGAGTAAATCCGAGATGGCCCATGACTGGAATGCCCATGCTCACTAATCTTTCGACAATTTCCAAATTAAGAGGTGTGGCACCTTCAAGTTTAACTGCATGTGCTTCTGCTTCTTTTATAAAACGACCAGCATTCGTTATGGCTTGCGTAACTTCGACTTGATAGCTCATGAAAGGCAAGTCTGCAACGACGAGCGCTGTTTTTACCCCTCGAGTAACAGCTCTGGTGTGATGCAACATTTCGTCCATGGTCACAGCATGAGTGGTTCGATGACCGAGCGCCACCATCGCTAAACTGTCTCCCACCAAAATCACGTCAACGCCCGCACGGTCGACAATTTGAGCCGTCGAATAGTCGTATGCTGTCAAGCAAACAATTTTGCGCCCCTCTCCTTTGTATTTGAGAAGAGTATGAGTGGATACTTGTTTGGGCGAACCCTGCGTGTGTTTGGACATGAAAAAATCCCTTTATGTTCATAATGATAGCAGTATGTATATGTGTTGGTTGGCTGGCTTTCGGTATCTTTATATGGGGTACAGTACTTTTTTTTACGTAAGTCTAAATACTTACGAAGAGCGGCGCTGGTGCAATGTATTTCGCGTTCACTCTCATATACCTTGAAGTATTTTCTCCTGTCGAAGCCATAAACAGCATTCTAGAACTACCAGGCTCGGTCGCTTGGTGCAAATTTCCAGCGCGTTCCGAAAATAGCATTGGTTTCTTGAGTGTCGACAAGACTGAGCATCATCGCTTGCAAAGAATTCTATTTTTAGGTTGCTTTTACAATCAGGCACGATTATCTGGTTGTGAGCTAAATCGATTTGGAGGATAAAAATATGGGATTCGAAGGAGTAATTGTTCGTCCGCCTTCTTTGGAGTCTATCGCTGATGAAGCTCTGGACGCAATCGGCGATTTCGCTGCAAATGTTTGGCGAGCAGGGAATGGCGCTGCAAAGCAAGCAGCACCAATAGGAAGGGGACTTTTGGGAGGCTCCGCCAGTGCAGTTGGCGGCGCAATAGTTATGGATATGCTCTGGCCTGCACCTGCTGGTGTCGTTGATGAAGGTGCATTGATAAAGAAGTGGCAAAATGAGCAGGCTTCTGTGTTGAGGGCTGAAACGCAGGAAGGTAAAACGGAAAAGCCAAAGAAAGAGAGAACTGCGAAAGATGGAGGAGTTGTTGTGGATGGTGAAACTGAGGTTGCCACTACTGGCGGTATAACGAAAAAACAAGCGGAAGAGTTGAGGGAATCTACAGACACATGGCCGCCTAATACTCTAATAGCACCTGACGGCACTCTCGTGGTTCCAGATAGTTGGTACAAAGACTATCTACGGGTGCCCCCAAATAGGCTTAAGTGATTCTATTGTTTGGCTGCTTATTCCGAAGACTATGCCGACCACAAGACATGTGATTGATAACGCTGAAATGATGCGTGAATGCATGAAGGTCAGCTGCCCCAAAGTTGGAAGCTTGAAAAGCTTATGGATAGTCTCCGTGCTTGGTTTGTGCAAACAAAGGAAGCTATGTTTATCAGTACAAAATTCTCCTGTCGAAGCCATAAACAGCATTTTAGAAGTAGCCGGCTCGGTCGCTCGGAGCAATTTTCCAGCGCGTTCCGAAAATGGCATTGGATTGATGCGTGTCGAAACGACTGAGCATCATCGCGAGAATAGAATTCTATTTTTAGGTTGCTTTTATAATCCGGCACGATTATCTGGTTGTGAACTAAATCCAT
>JACMKL010000230.1 GCA_014380105.1 Candidatus Melainabacteria bacterium | reverse complement strand
TGTTATCGACGCGGAGGACCCCTCACAGTTACGGATGCAAACTTACTACTAGGAAGAATTCAGCCTCAATTTTTTCCAAAAATATTTGGATCAAATTTCGATTTGCCGCTCGACAAAGAGATTGTTACTCAAAAATTCGAAATACTGCGCTCTGAAATTCAAGAAACGCGAAAGGCTGAGACATCACAAGAAGAGGTCGCTGAGGGTTATTTGCGCATCGCAGTCGAAATCATGGCCAGTGCAGTTAGACAGATTTCGACCGAGAAAGGTCATGACCTTAGCGAATATGCCTTATGCGCTTTCGGCGGCGCTGGAGGGCAGCACGCTTGCTTGATGGCTGACGAACTCAATATAAAAACAATTATTCTCCATCCCCTGCAAGGGGTACTATCAGCCTTCGGCATTGGCATTGCAGACACTGTAGAAATACAACAGCTCGCCATTGAAGAGGATTTCACTGATAGTACGCTTGAAAAAATACAAAAACGCAAAATTGCACTGAGAGAAAAAGCGGTTGCAACATTAACCAAATTCGGATTTCGAACTGAAGATTTAGAGACCGCCTATAGTGTGAGACTTCGCTACAAGGGAACCGATTCGACCATATCCACTCAGTTGCGCTCACGGGATGAGACGATTGCAGAATTTGAAGAGGCACATACGAAACGTTTTGGATTCATCACGCCACAAAAAACGATCACGATAGAAAGTCTGCAATGCGAAGTGACCTTGAAAGGCGAGAGTGCCGAAGTAGGCTCACCGGGGCTGGAGCGAATCAAGCATAATTTGATGGAGCCAAGTTCGCCTTCTCAATCAAATCCAGAATCTACACGCATTTATTCTGCGGGCCAGTGGCATTCAGCGCAAATTTTTCAAAGAGAAGGCTTGCAAGCTGGGGACGTTATAAACGGTCCGGCCATAATCACGGAAGCGACTGCCACAACGGTTGTTGATCTTGGCTGGAGCGCGACTGTCGACAGACGAGCATTTTTAATTCTAACCAAAATGTCATCAGTTTCAGTAAAAAATTCTCCCTCAAAAGGAACCACACACTGCGAAAAACTCGACGCTGACCCTATAAAGTTGGAGTTATTCAGCAATCGACTAATGACCATCGCAGAAGAGATGGGCATTGTTTTACAAAATACCAGCCACTCAGTAAACATCAAAGAAAGGCTGGATTTTTCGTGCGCAATTTTTGATCGTCGTGGTCAACTAATTGCAAATGCTCCACACATCCCGGTACATCTCGGCTCTATGAGTGAGAGCGTGCAGTCTCTCATCAAGGAAAAGGGCAGCACACTTGCGGGCGGCGACACATTTATCGTCAACAATCCATATTTGGGAGGCACTCATTTGCCGGATGTGACGGCAATTTCTCCAGTCTTTTTGGAAGCCAGCACGCAACCAGATTTTTTTGTAGCGTCGCGCGGACACCACGCTGATATCGGTGGTATCACTCCGGGCTCCATGCCGCCAAATAGCACAAACATCAATCAGGAAGGAATTATTTTCAGCCATTTTCAGCTAGCGAAAGATGGCAAAATCTTCGAGCAAGAGTTGCGTAATATGCTGACAGCTAGCCAATATCCGGCCCGAAATCCAGACCAAAATGTTTTCGACCTGACTGCGCAAATCGCCGCAAATAATACCGGAATTTCGGCACTAAAGCGCCTTTGCGAAAGATATGGTCTCGATACGGTTGAAGCTTACATGCAATTCGTCCGAGATAACGCCGCCTCGGCAGTGCGTAAAGCACTATCCCAAATTAGAGATGGCGCATACGAGACCGACCTTGACGATGGATCAAAAATCAGAATTGCCATCCAAATTGACAGAGAAACAAATAAGGCCAACATTGATTTTAGCGGCACTTCGGGTCAGCATTCAGGCAACATGAATGCCCCACTGGCAATCAGTAAAGCAGCACTGCTCTATGTATTTCGAACAATTGTCAAAGACAATATCCCACTCAACGATGGCTGTATCGAGCCCATTAATTATTCAATTCCACCGAGTAGTTTGCTCAATCCAACATATCCGGCCGCAGTAGTGGCAGGTAATGTCGAGACTTCGCAACTGCTCGTAGACTGCCTTTATGCTGCTATGGACGTAATGGCAGCTTCTCAAGGCACCATGAATAACTTAACCTTCGGAAACGAACAATTTCAATACTACGAAACCATTTGCGGTGGCAGTGGAGCTGGTCCTGGGTTCAATGGTGCATCAGCAGTTCACACCCACATGACAAACTCTCGGCTCACAGACCCGGAAATACTCGAATTACGTTATCCGGTGCTTGTGAAAAACTTTGCCATCCGAAATGAAAGCGGTGGAGTGGGAGAATTCTTCGGCGGCGACGGGGTGGTGCGCAAGCTGCAATTTCTCTGCCCGATGACTGTTTCAATCCTGTCACAACGCCGTCATCACGGTGCTTTTGGCTTACACGGCGGACAATCGGGACAAGCAGGGCGAAATCTACACGTCAAGGCAAGCGGTGACATTGTAGAGCTGCCAGCCACGGTTTCTGTTCAAGTCACAGCTGGTGATTGTATTCAAATAGAAACACCCGGCGGAGGTGGCTGGGGGATTAAAGCGGGATGAAGACTTCGTTGCGCTTCAAAAAAATGGGCGTGTAGGGCGGATTGTAGTAGGCTTCCTGAGGATCACCCGAAGTGCTTATGCCTTTTGTTTCCAGCATCTTCTTGAGTTGAGCGGCATGGCGATCAAAATTATCTTTGCGTGCAGAACCGGAAAAACGCAAGACGGCAATTTTTTGTGCAGGTAATTCAAAAACTTTGATTCGTTTATCCAATGGCTGAGGAAGCGAGTCTAAGGTATAAGACTCTGGCAGAAAAAATCTCATGCGAATATTGGCGCCGACAGAATGTGTAGTGACCGGAACGCCCATTGGAATTTTTTCTTGAGTAGAAACTGAGCTAGATTTAGAGCCGTCATTTTTACGACGCGGTGAATTTTTACCGCCAATATATGCGGCAAGCAGGTTAAAACTCTCAGTGAGTGCCTTTTCGCGGGTTCCAGAAACTTCCACTTCTGCAATCAGACGCGGTCCATACTCACGAATCTCAAATCCGTGCTCATTATTTTTTACGTTGTATGGCGTTTCGCGCGTTTTTGCATTTGCATCATGTGCAGAGATTGCCAGTACGGATACCGTTAGAACAACACTCAAAGCGAGTATGTTTCGAATTTTCATTGCTTCATTCTCAAACGCAGAATACGCGATCGCCGCCGCGCCCTCTTGCGTAATCCAGGGCTTCCCAGGCGCGTGCTATCAGTTCGTCGTAATCTGAAGCATTGTGTGGAAACGCGGCCACTCCCACACTTGCTGTCACTGAAAATGCTTGCCAGTTATGATTAATAGCCTGGTTTCCCATTCTGGCCCGCAGCCTTTCTGCAGTCAGCGCCGCACCCCCAGCGTGCGTCTGCGGCAGGACGACAGTAAACTCATTCAGTGAATACCGGGCAGCTAAATCTACTTCGCGAATACCTTCGCGAATAACATTTGCCGTCACTTTGGCAACTGCATCCATAGTCAAAATGCCGTACTGCTCCTTGATTCCTTCTAATCCATCGATTCCCAACATGATGATGGCGACCGGATGACCGTATCTTTTGGCGCGACTAAGTTCTGCCTTCAATTCTTTGAGAAAGGTGCGTGGATTGTAGAGTTCTGTGAGTGGGTCAAGGAGAGCAAGTTTTTCTATATCATCACCACGAGCGGAAGCGATGCTGATGGTTTGTTGAATCAGATCTGTCTCTTGCTTCTCATAGTTACGAACACGGTCGAGAATATCGGCTCGTCCCCCAAAAACGCTGGGATCGCCCAATTTTTGGCGCTTAAGCTCGTCAAGAATGGCGTGCGCTTGAGCTTCAGTGTCTCTACTCTCTGCTTCTTCAGGCATTCCGACCTCTTAAAAACGTCCTACATGACGAATATCCTGAGTGCAAATATACAGCTTTGAAGCAATAAATTCCCTAACAGAATCAAAGCTTTCAGGTTTCTGACAAATATTATTGGCACTACTCCTCAACACATCGAATCGCAAGTTAGTGACCGTCAGATGAACTTTTCAAGATTATTGATTTAGTGTTAGATTGGAAGTCATATTATA
>JACMKL010000229.1 GCA_014380105.1 Candidatus Melainabacteria bacterium | reverse complement strand
GACCTTGACTTGCGCTACGCCTTCTACGAATACAGGAACGCCGTTTTTGGTGATGATAGGCGCTGTGGACTTAATTTCGATCGTCATTACTTCCAAACTCAGAAACGATCTTTGTTGAATTACAGGAAATACGGTGGTGCCACCACCTACGACGATCTTGAATTTGCGGTCTTCTTCACCGGAAAACATACCTGAGATGATCATGGCTTGGTTTGGTCCGCACTTTTGATAGAAGCTGGATACCATCCATACCAAGAAGGCGAAAAACACAACTCCTACACCGACCATGCCGGCGATTCCAATCTCCATACCCATTCTTATTCTCCTTGTTTTTGCCAAACTTCTTTTGGCCCAATAATTCTTTTTCTTACCTAGATAATTGCCCTACTTTTGCTGCCACTAACTTAAGGAATTCTGAAACCTTGATGTCGTATGTGGTGGCATGTCAAAAGCAAAAATTTAACCGGTCTTCATCAAATCGTAATCTCTTGCCAGGGTTGTACGAAGACTATTCCGTCTCGCACATCTGAAATCATCACCTTGGAGCCGCGTTTGTATACAAGATCTGCGGTTTCAGATTTTGCGGGCATATTGTATCGCTTAGAACCCAGAACATACGTAACTTCGCCTGTTCTGCCTGGCTGAATCGAGACACACACTTCAGCTTCATAACCAATCGCTTCTTCAACACGTGATGTTGTCGAAACATGTGAATTTTTGACAAACCAGCGCAACATCATCATAGTGACGTTGCGCATAATTAGTCCCGCTACAATTGCAGGGACAAGACTGATCAGACCCAGTTTGTATAAAGTCAGTCCTGTGACGCCAAAGAATCCGAGAAAAATTGCCATTGAGGTCGGACTCATCCATGACATAAAGCGCATCAAGAAAGGCGTATTCTGTCTGACATGGATGTCCATGTTGCCTGTTTTAGACAAAACTTTCAGCTGATTTGTGCTCGCATCGTCGTGACCATGTGAGTCAGAACCATGACTGTGACCATGACCAGCAACATCGGCATGACCATGCCCGAGGTGACCGACATGGTCGGCCATCCCGCCGTCTCCACCATCTCCGCCGGCATCAGCTCCGAAGTGTCCAATCGCCATGCTGAAAATCATGTAGCCAAAGCCGAGTGCAGTGCTCATGACGTATAACGTTCCGTATGTTCCGAGAGATTCCATCGAGGTAATCTCGACTCCTGGTTTTAAAGTTTGGAATAATGTGGGATTCCTGATCTCAGAATTCCCGATATATGGACTCTGTAAACCATAAAAGCATTAAGAGAAGTGGAATTTTGGTGTATGGTGAGCAATCTGTCTTATAAATGCAGTCGCGTTTTTTTGCAGTTTGGGTGAAACCGTCCTGAACTGGGCGATAATGGTGTGGAAAGTTTGAAGCATTGTTTGAAATACGAAGGGTCTGGCTATGGAAATAGTCGTCACACACAACAACATGGACTTCGACTCACTGGGCGCTCAGCTAGCAGTGACTAAACTTTATCCGGCTACTCGAATGGTTTTAGGCTATCCACTCTTCGGCAATGTCAAAACTTTTCTAGCCCTCTATCGCAGCAGTTTTCCACTGGTTCAGATGAAATACATCGACCATGAGCGCATCACGCATGTGCATGTAGTCGACTGCCAAAACGCCGATCGCCTTGACCCAACTGCATCAGCTTTGATATCCGGTCCAACCCGCAAAATTCCGTATACAGTTTTCGATCATCATGAAGGCGAACCCGGGGGACTGGCGCACAATGCTGAAGCGTCATCACTAATCGAATCGGTCGGCGCGGCGACAACACTTCTTGTGGAGCAAATTAAAAAGCAACGCATAAAACTGACACCATTTGAAGCCACAGTTATGATGCTCGGGATTTACGAGGACACTGGCTGCCTGTCCTATAAAGGCACCACAGAACGAGACTGTCTTGCTGCTGCTTTTCTGCTTAAATCTGGTGCCGATTTATCGGACGTCAATGAGTACATCCATCCAAAACTCGGTGATGAGCACGCACACTTGCTGCAAGATCTAGTTAAAAACTGTCATTCGCTCACACTTGAGGGCGTCCGCATTGTTGTATCTACCGCCAGAATCGAGACGTTTCTCCCAGAATTGGCAGGCTTAACCCGCAAACTTATGGAAATCGAATCAGCTAGTGCAGCATTTACTGCCGTATTCATGCGCGATCGTGTACATATAGTTGGTCGCAGCGACACGCCTTCAGTGGACGTCAGACCTGTGGTTAGACTTTTTGGCGGAGACGGTCATCACGGTGCAGGCTCGGCAGTGGCGAAAACTGAAGATTTGGAAAATGTGTCGAAGCAAATTTTTGACTTATTGCAAACAACTGTCAGTCGCGAAAAAACTGCTGCTGAAATTATGGTGTCACCTGTCAGGACTGTCGGGCCAACGGTTTCGATGGATGAAGCCAGTCGAATTATGCTGCGCCACGGGCAAGACGGATTGGTCATTACCGATAGCGGTAAAATAGTCGGCGTCATTTCGCGCCGAGATATTGACCAGGCAACACATCACAGGCTCGGTCATGCGCCGGTTTCCGGCTTTATGAGTCATCCGGTTTTGACTATCAGTCCAAGTACTCCACTAAGCAAAATCCAAGAATTGATGGTCAAAGAGGATATCGGTCGATTGCCTGTCCTCGCTGAGAATTCCGCCCTGGTAGGCCTGGTTTCGCGTGCGGATGTCTTGCGTGTTTTGTACGGTCCTAAATTGATCAGCAAAGGCACTTCTGTTGATGAGTCAGACTGGAGTGCGTCCGCCCGGCGACAGCCCGTCGCTATCGATATGGGAGAGCGGGTCAAAACGCTCACTCCCTCTACGCTCTGGTTGTGCGAATTAATAGGGCTGACAGCTGCGCAATTGGGCATGACGGCTTATGCTGTCGGTGGTTGCGTGCGCGATTTGATTTTGTCAAAGACAATTTTTGATCTCGATTTTGTAATCGAGGGCTCTGCAATCGAACTCGCTGACGCCCTTGAGAAAGAATTTCCGGGGCGTTTGAAAGTGGTGGCGCGCCATGCACGATTCCAAACTGCCACGCTGGAATTTTTTGCAGAAGAAAAACGTGAAGTTGATCTGTCTACTGCTCGGACCGAATTTTATGAATATCCAGCCGCCTTGCCGACTGTTGAGCCATCAAAGCTTGAGCATGACTTATTGCGGCGCGATTTCACCATCAATTCGCTTGCAGTCTGTCTGAACCCGGGTAGATTTGGTAGCCTGATCGATTATTTTGGCGGCATGCAAGATATAAAAGATCAACTTCTGCGCGTTCTGCATCCGTTTAGTTTTATCGAAGATCCTACTCGCATCATTCGAGCTGCACGCTTTGCGGCTCGCCTGGGCTTTACACTCGAACCCAAGAGCAAAGAACAAGCAAAACGCGCCATCGCTATGGGTATTTTTGACGACCTTGGTGGCGTTCGAATACGAGCCGAGTTGCGCCTAATTTTAGCTTCACCACATCGAGTCACTGCGCTCGATTTGCTTAGTGAGTTGGGTGGGAAACTGCGCTATCTTGACTCTGAGCTTGAATATGGGCTGCCTGTTCGTAGCTTAATTCGCCGAGCCGAGCGCCTTCTGGAGCCTTATCCAGTTGAAGAGCCCTGGCTGGTACATTTAGGTCTTTTGATTTCCGGATTGCCGGAGAGCCGGTTGGAGAATGCTCTGGACAGACTGCAATTGGCAGTTGATCAGAAACAAAAAATTGCCAGTGGGCTT
>JACMKL010000228.1 GCA_014380105.1 Candidatus Melainabacteria bacterium | reverse complement strand
CTAAACCACTGACTGCAAATTCTATAGTGGCGCCTTCACCACCATTTGCGGCACCAAAAGCCGGAATAATATTGCCAGCGTTGCGCAAAATGAATAAGTCACCGGGATTGGTCTGAGTAAGTAGATTTGGATTGATGCGTGAGTCTGAGCACGTGATAAAAAGCGCTTCTGGATTTTGTCCCTGCGCCAGACGTTCGAAAAGTTCTTTGTGAGAGCGGAAAATTTCTGATTGAAACTGATGAAGACCGCTGATTAGTTTTTCCATTCTTATGCTTCCTTAGCTTTCACCGCCTGAATCGTGGACTCTAAAACGACTGTGATGGTTACTTACTTCAATTTAGTACAAACGAACCTTCATCTAACTTACTCTCAAATACCGGAGTGCGTGAATCAAGTTCGGATCAAGTTTCGAAAAGTCCAACAGTACGGCTATCTGCAATCTTTAAGTTATGTATCCGCCTGTACAAATTGATTTCGATGCAAGCAAATTTTGCAAAAGCTAATGCCTTATCGCAGTTTTGTCCAAACGGTTATTGAGTCTGAAATCACCAAAATTCACCAAAAGCAGCTCTTTTTGTCATCTTATTGCAAGTCATTCTCACCTACTCTTTTGCTCTCCGACAACGTTCGCATCTCGGGCTGAGACCCATGTGCGAGGTTGAACGCTTGTAAACGCCACAGGTTGGCTTTTTCGGATATGCGAAAGTGCGCAGAGCTGTAGAATGCTGTCACCGGCGTCGAGAGAAATACAGTGACAACATCACTTGCAGAAATACTTCACAACATCGCCGACCACACCGAGACCATTCTCCATATATTGAATGATCCTGGCGTGCCGCTCGATGTTTCTCAGCGAATGTTTTCCCACATCCTTTTAGAGGAGAAGGAGAACACTTCAAAATTGGAATTGGTTCGTGGCGAGGGTCCGACCCTTTTGACTCAAAAAAATGCTTGATCACAGCTTCTTTATTCAAAGAATGCTTCAGGAACAGGCAATGTCCACGGATTTGAAAAAGGAACTGCTCGATCACTTTATGGAAGAGCATCAGGAATGGCGGGTTGAACTGCTTGGACCGGATGCTCCGGCGCATGGTGCGCCTGGTCAGAAAGCGGCAGTGAGTTTTCAGTCCGGCGCCGCCCATGGTGGCGGACCACAATCGGAAAGGTCGCAGTCCGGCGCGTCTCATTCTGGCGCTTCAAACCAGCCGAGTCATACTGGCGGTGGAAAACCATCACACAGTGGACATGGCAGTGGCAGCAGTCACGGTGGCGGACATTCGAGTCACTCCGGGCATTCTGGACAATCTGGACAGTCTGGACAAAGTTCACATTCAAGTGGTGCGGGAAGTTCTGGACCTCCCAAACCTTCATACGGTCCCAATTTTACGGGACAAGCGCGTAGTAAACCGCGCGAGGAAAAAGATAATTCGGGCACCACTGGTGCTACTAAAGGAAATTGGACTGTTGGACCTTTATGGCCACAAGGAGGCTAACTGTGTGGAAGATGCATCAAAAGCTTGTTGAGCTACCTTTGACGAATGAACAAGCGTCAGACATGCTGCAAGCCGCTGCTCAAGAAGTGCGCCGTACTGTTGTAGGACGCAGATTAATATCATTGTTCGGACCATTGGGTGCCGGCGTTGAAAGCGTGCCTTTAGAGACTATCAAAAATGATGGTAAAGCAGAAATCGATCTGGAAGGTCAAGCTGATACCAATCCTATTGGTTCACACGAAAAAGAAACTTACGTTCGCGTGCCGCTGATTTACAAAGATTTCTTGTTGCATTGGCGCGATGTGAAATGGAGCCAAGATATTCATGCTCCAATCGATATCACAAACGCTGTTCGTGCTGCACACCAAGTCGGTGATGCTGAAGACGATCTCGTTTTCAACGGCTCTAGTGAGCTTGGTATCAAAGGACTTCTGAACCACCCGGGCTCACTTCAATTAGCTGGTGGAGATTGGAAAATTCCTAACGAACCAGTGAAAGATGTGTACGCTGCAATCGCAAAATTGATTGAAGCCAATCACCACTTCCCTTATGCTCTCGTCACTTCTTTAGATATGTACGAAGCTTTGCTCAAGCCAGTTAAGGAATCGCCTGCACTGGAACTTGACCAACTCGGCAAACTTTGCCTCGACGGAATTCATTGGAGCCCACAAATTGCTCCAGGAACTGCCGCGGTAATTTCGACAGGTGCACAGAACTTCGACATTGCTGTTGCTGAAGATCTGCAAATTGCCTATCTCGGACCAAACGATATGAATTATCGCTTCCGTGTATACGAGTCACTCGTTTTGCGCGTAAAGCGTCCTAATGCCGTTTGCGTAATCAAGGCAAAATAAAAGACAACTGACAAAATTTGTTGGTCTATTTTGTTCTTTAAAAATAGGGTGAGTTTGACAGGTAATCAGCCTGCGGACTCACCCTTTTTGATTTAGCAGGATTTTTTCTTCAGTAACGCTTTTCCGAATAAATTGGATATCTGCCTCTTTCGTTCTTGAAGATAGAATTTGCCAAATGCAAATGCCTGAACTTACAGTAAGGCACAAAATCATTGCGGCGGTGCGCATGATGCTATTTTCGTTGAGCGCACCATAAATAAAAATTGGTGCTGCCAGAGTGATTGAAACACATATTGACAATACGCCTGCTTTTCCTGAAAGCTTTTCTGTGAATACACTCATTATGGTTGGTGCGGCCGTACCTAATCTGATTAAACCGCAAAACATCCAGAGAACTATTACCGGAACTCTAAAAATTGCAATTGCAAAAGCTAAAGCTGAAAGCATCAACATCGCTTGACGCGAAGCTTTGATGGGATCTTTGTCTGTTGCGATTTCAGTAGCATAGAGACTACCAAAAGCACAAAGTGCGCTGCTCATGGTGGCACATAATCCCGAAAGCGCCATTACCAAGAATATTGTTGAAAAAATTTGGGGCATTTTGTTATTGATATACTCTGCCCCAACAATTTGAATATGATGTGTTTCGTAGCCAGATTGTGCCAGCAGAACGCCGATAGTGCCAAGTGAGAATGTCACAAAGCCATGTAAAAACCCGGCGATCGAAAAGGTCTTACAAACTTGTTTTGAGTCAGCGGCGAAAGCTCTCTGCCACTGTTGATGATTGCTGAAAATTCCGAATATTAAAGTTAGGAGTGAAGCCAGTCCGAATTGGAAGAAAACTGCCGGAGCGATTGGATTGAAAGCAGAATGCGCCAATTGAGGCAAATCTTGTGTGAGTGGAAAATTTAGAAAAATAATGACGATTGAAGCAGCAATAACAATGTACTGAATGCAGTCAGTAATTAGACTGGAAACCAGCCCTGCAATTAAGCAATAACAAAGTGGTGCTATTGCCATAATCAACACTATCACCGGATATGGTGTGCCACTAATAAATGTGAGTAACTCTGCTCCTGCCGTCAATTGAATAGCGCAGCAAACTAATTGCACTATCAGCTGCACTGACAGTTGCACTTCACGAAAATACCCACCCTTTTTACGGATGAATTGTATATAGGAATATCCCTCAGGTAGACGGCTACGCACGCGAGCTGCAACTGGAGCGAAAAGGATAAGCGCTAACATGTTTGGGATGACGAACCAAAATAATCCGGAATAGCCCCAGGTGTATCCGACTTGCGTGGATAAGAATAGTGCTGGCGCCCAAATCCAACTTCCTGCTACAGCAAATGCTCCAAATAGCCCACCGACAGTGCGATCTGCAACAAGAAAGCGATCTTTTGATTGACGCTTTTTACCTTCGACCATTAAAACTATTAGGACACAGACAAGCGAATAAGCAATGAGTACGAACATTTTATACCTCAGCTCTCGAAATCGAGGATTTTAGCTTTGTCGAATATGATCGGCATGCTGGCGCTGGATTGACTATAGGGCTCAGGGGCGTTATATTCCATAGTGTCGTCAGTTTCCGACACCGTATTATGCTCACTGAAGTTCTAGCCGATCTTGATGTTTCACCGGAAGAGTCTGAGCTTTATGAGCTCTTGCTCCAATCAGGCCCGCTTCAGGCTGGCAAATTGGCGAATCGTCTGGGTTGTCCACGTTCGTCTCTGTACGGAGTTCTATCGAAGCTGGAGGAGAAGGGCTTAGTCAATCAATCACTCCATCAAGGTGTGAAAGTTTTTGCAGCTCAAGATCCAGCAACAGTTCTATTTTTGTTTCAGCAACGCATAGACAAACTAAAAACAGCGCAGACTTCCTATAAGAAATTGCTCCCAGAATTGCTTTCGCAGACTTCCTCACACTTTTCGGCGCCACGGTATCAAGTCTATGAGGGTGGCGAAGGGCTCAAGAGCGT
>JACMKL010000227.1 GCA_014380105.1 Candidatus Melainabacteria bacterium | reverse complement strand
CTCCAGAGGTGGAAGGTCAGCTCTATATATCCGTTTGTATAAACCCCGAACCGCATCTTTTGCCGCAATTCGACCCAGCAGCCAGTCTTTCTTCCGGACGCGATCTGTGAATGCGTCGTTCAGGAATTGCTGTTCAACACTAGTTAAAACATAGTCTGAAAGCCAGGAGAGGACAGTGTCATCGTCTGGAATTTCGGATGAATTAACGAGAGCAATTTCTGTTGACTCGCGTGAGAAGTCGATTCCAGGAACCGCGTGCGAAAGCAATTTTGCGGCAGGATTTGCGATGAAGTCATTTAGTTGATCAGATAAAACGATCCGTCTCGAATTAATAGATTCGAATTTTGCGAGCAACTCACCGTCCAGTGATACGATTTCGACGTCAGCCTCCGTACCTCGCTCTGTAATAGAGCGCAGGCGCGCATGCACGCGCACATCACCTCTGAGTAAATTCAGCGGTTGATAGAGTGTGAGCGATTGGACAAAGAAGGGAAGCAGGGCAATTGCTTTTTCAGATTGTTCATATAGATGGAACAAAACGAGTTGCGTTGAATTGTCTAATAGGAGCGGATCTGCTATGAAGACTGGCTCAGTGCGCGCGTTATACGGCATGTTTTGACCAAACCAATCATCAGCATTGCGCGAAGAGACTATGCCTGATATTTCGCGCTTACCAACGGACTCAAGTTTTCTTACGGACTGCATGCGTGGTCCGTGGAACATGTTGCCTTGAGCATAGAGCTTTTCGCTGCTGATGGTTGGAGCACGACCATCGGCTGGTGGTGTAGCTTTTGAACGCGCTTGCAGTCTATTTTTTCCAACTACAACCGCTGCTGTCATGTCGGCTGTTGCCAGTCTATGCTGTCCGGTGAAATGGTCTCCAGCTCCAGCAAGACTTAACCATTCGTCCTGACGAACAACTTTTACACCTGTGGTGACACGCTCGCCTTCGCGTTTTGCAAAAACAAGCAACCAAACACCTTCCTGTCCGACCCGGATGCGTCTCATTGCGCGAATACTTTCTACGCCTGTAACAATCAAGCCAGGACTGACTAATGAGGCTGCTTCGCACATCATCTCAATTGCTACAGTCAGTGGCAACAAGTGTACTCGCTCGTCTATACCTGTTGAGCTACGTACAGTGCCGCCAATGGCATGGTCGAATAAATAACGATGTGAGTCGAGCGTGAGCGGGAGCAATAATTCGATTTCGTCAGCGGAGCAATTTACGACCGATGACATTTCCATGAAGGCAGGCAGTCTGGAAAACAAATCCGCTGTTGGTTGGAATTGGCTCGGCATCAGCTGTGGCGTGCGGGTGAAACCGGCAGGTGCAGTTGTACTGGCATCTTTATCGTCACTGGTATTTTCACCTTCGCTCGGGTTATAGCCGATTAGTTTTGGTGCGTCGCCAGTGGGATTATCTGAGAAGAATTGCGAAAAAATTTGCGATTGCACAGCCATTATATTGGTGTGAAAGCTCTCCAAAGTCTTGATGTAGTTTTCCATTACTTCATCAATGACAGCAAAAGGATCTTGCTGTGGCACTTGATTCAATTCATTCTGTTGTTGCAGCTGCAACTCGTTTAGTTCGCGCCGTTCTTCTTCAGTGATTGGAGGGAAGTCGGCATCATCAAAGTAAGTCGGCTCGTTTTGATCAGCGGAAAAATTCTCAGCCGGATATTCGTTGGAATAGCGCAGCCTCTCTATTGATGGTAAATTCGGTTTTTCCTTGAGAGCGATTTCCGGATATTTCAACGACAGGTGCATCGATGAAGATTTTTTCTCGACTTTTGTAGAGTTTAAATCAAGGATGTTTGCTCTTCGTTCATAGAGATAAGCCAGGTTGAGGTCGTGACCGTAGCAATGAAGAAGCGCAAGTGCACGATTGAGCTGAGTAATTCCAGATTCGTTCTGTAGATTAGCTGCAATAGCAAGATGGTCCTTGCCTTCCAGTACCTCATCGACAATTGAAGTCATGCCGCCGCGCGGACCGACTTCCAAAAATATCGAAGTACCTTCTGCGTACATTGCTTCGATTGTTTTTTTGAAATAGATGGGACGAGTGAAAAGTTCGGTGGTGATTTTTCGAATCGCTTCTGTGTCATCCGGATATTTATCGATGAGAGAACATGCCCAGGTTGTGATGTTCGGCTTGTTGACAGTGACGCCTTTAACCGCGGCATCACTGGCGTTGACTTTGCCTTCCACAAGCGGGGTGTGATAAGGAATCGCAATCGGTAATGGGAAAACTTCGATGCCTGCTTTATCAATTTCTTTCTTCGCTGCAACAATCGCGTCGATGGTGCCCGATAGTAACATCTGTTTTGGCGACAGGTCGGCACCAAGATAGACTTTACCGGGGAGGTGTTTGATCAAAGGTTCGACCGTATCCCAGTCCGATGAAACCTTGATTGAGCGCAGTTTTGCAAGCTCACTAATTGGAACTGCTTTGGCAACGCTTGTGCTCAATCTGTAAAAGACTGGCGCTGTTTCTAAAACATCAGCAGCACCATTTATCAGCAATGCCGCAAATTCACCAGTGCTGACGCCCACAACCGATGATGGTGTCACACCGAGCTTCTTGAGTAATGAATAGAGTGACCATTCCGCAAGTAAGACTGTCACTACTGCAGAATCCATGCTGGCTAGAAGTGCTGCTGTAATTTGAGCGGCTGGACGACCCGGTTTTGGGGTCATAAACAATTGCGTGCTCGGCAAAAGTTGATGGAGTTCGCTCAAAGGCAAAGTTTGTTTGTCCGGATGGGAATTGGTCAAGGACATCTGATCGATGTAATCGAAAGACATCCGCACATCAGGGAAATGCATGCAGAGATCTTTCAGCATGTTCGGATAAGCGGCGCCGAGACCTGGTAGCACAAAGGCTAGCTGACCCTTGGAAATAGCCTCTTGCCCAGTGAAGCAAATGTCCGGATTAATTATCCCTTCCGGGGGCTTACCGGCGTTCATGATGGTAAGAGCTACTTGTAATTTTTCTGCCAAATCAATTTTCGATGTGGCGATAATTGCCAATCGTGCGCGTTTATTTTTTGACGTGCTTCCTTTGATTGGCTTTCCGCAGCTCACGCTGTAAGCGATGTCTCTAAGCGCGAGATCCGGCTTTGCGGCTATTGCTGTAAGTAAATTTTGAATCGTGAATTCCAGCGCTTCGGTGCTTGGTTCGTCGAAAGCAAAAAGTTCCGTATCCCAGTCTTTTAGAAGTGCTGGGCGTTCGCTTTCTTTGATATCGTCATGCTCTTCTAGAATGACGTGAGCGTTCACGCCACCAAAGCCAAAGGCGCTTACTGCCGCGCGACGGGGTTCGACTGTCGTTTTGAGATGGTTGTCACCACTTACTTCTACGCTCGGATGCACTTTGGGATGGATCCACGGACGGGTCTGTGTGCTGACGTGACAGGGATGCTTCTGCCAGTTGGCGGCAGTGCTTTCTTTGGTGACATTTAGCGTGGGAGGCAAAACGCGATGATAAAGGGAAAGTGCAGCCTTGATGATGCCTGCCATTCCGCTGGCTGCTTGGGTATGCCCGATCATTGATTTTACGGAGCCAAGAGCAATCCACCCGGCGCCATTTGTATCTGCACCGTATGTTTCGCCAACTGCCTGCAGTTCTGCTAAATCTCCAGCCGGTGTGCCAGTACCATGCGCTTCAATAAGTCCGACTGTTTTGGGAGAAACACCCGCATCTTCGAATGCTCGTCTGATTGCAAGACTTTCGCCCTCGTGTGAAGGAGCAAGCAGACTGGTTCCATGCCCATCGCTTGAAGAACCTACTCCGCGGATAACGGCGTAAATTCTGTCGCCATTGGCTACTGCTTCTGAATAACGTTTCAAAACGATGGCGCCTATCCCTTCACCAAGGATGGTGCCATCAGCTGAGTCATCAAACGGACGAATTGCTTGATTGGGAGACAGGGCAGTTAGTGAACAAAACATTTGATAGAAGCAAGCAAACGAGTTGATATGAATGCCGCCAGCTAGAGCAACATCGGCAACTCCAGAACGCAGGTCATGCACTGCTGTCTCTACTGCAATCAAGGACGAGGCGCAAGCAGCATCGAGAAGTAAATTCTTTCCCTTAAAACCGAGACGTTGAGCAATGCGACCAGCAAGTAAATTTGGCATGACACCAGGCACGGTGTCTGAATTTGTTGGCGGAAGGGAGCCATGCAGTAACTCTGACAAATGACGGACGTCGTCGTGTGAAATTTCAGGATGGAGTTTTTGAACAAGAGCAATCATTTGATCAACAGTTTGACCTTGTTGAATCATTGTCATTGCGCCCTGACCGGGAGCTGATGTGCGACCGAGAATGACTTCTCCGCGTTCCATTGAAGTTGGCAAATTGTCGTAGCCAGCATCAGCCATAGCTTCGCAAGCAACTCTCAGAGCCAGAAATTGATCTGGGTCTGCGCCATTTACAGCCTTAGGCATGACGCCGTATTTGAGCGGATCGAAATCGCTCAATTCGGTGACAAAGCCACCTCTGACGCAATAGATTTTTTTGAAATCAGAACCAGTTGGAGATTGATAGCGAATCAAATCCCACTCGTTTTCATTCGGTTCGCGAATGCAATCTTTGCCTGAAATTATGTTGCCGAAAAATTGGGCAAGACCTGGTGCCATTGGAAAGAGGCAAGACATGCCAACGATGGCAATCGGTTCTTGTCCTTCACGTTTCTTTCCATCGAGCTTCTCTAGCGAGCCCACTTTTAGCTCCGGGTAGTGGTCGTCTGATTTGCCAATCTATTCAATGATTTGCTGCCGATGCCGCCCAGACCTTCGATAACGATCGCAAGTTCACCGCTTTCGGTGTAGATTGCAACGTCACAAGTCAATTCGCGAGCCGTAGTGCCAGCTGTAATGAATACTTTTGCGAAATATTTGTCTTGAGTTAGCTGACTTGGGTCACCTAAGTGAAGACGCTTAAATCCTGTCGGAAGGACTGTGATATCCAGGTATTGTCTTGCCCAGACTCCAGCCAACTGCATTGCACTGTCTAAGAGAATAGGATCGACGGTCCAGTCATTTCCACCAGTATCGCGGCTGATGCAAGTCTGTGGATTGGAGGCGAGCAGCTCGCCTACGATGCCATCTTCTCCGAGTGCTTTCACGCTGGTGACACCCTGGAAGAGTGGACCGTGGAACATGTATTCAGAGTAAATAACTTGCTTGGTTGGTAGCGGTGACATTGACTTGATGTCTTTGCACAGCGCATCGATTGTAGTTTTTGTCGGAACGAAAGATGGAATTGCTGCCAGTCCTTCTGCATGGTGACCGGCGCCATTGCCGTTGCCATTTCCGTTGCCGTTTTTAGAATCTTTCGATTTCAGTTCAAAAGATGCTTTGAAGTGACTACGTTTGTTACCAGTTACGACTGTCGCTTCAACGACGCTCGCCT
>JACMKL010000226.1 GCA_014380105.1 Candidatus Melainabacteria bacterium | reverse complement strand
CGGACAATGTCGCAGCTTCAGCAACTGCAGAGGACGGAAGTGAGATCAAGTCTCCAATTGACCGTGTGCGTGATTATGAAAAGCTTCCACCACCAACTTCGAACACCGAACTGACCAATCACAGATTGGAAGCATTGAGCGCGAAATTATCTGAGGGACAGGGCTAAATTTAAGCCGGACTAGATTTGGGCCGGGCTGGATTTGAGCCGGGCTGGATTCCCCATCATTTACTACCAAAAAGAAATCGGAGGTCCGAAGACCTCCGATTCATTTACTTTTTAACTTCTAAATCAGTGCAATTGCTTGCCGATTTTTAGAAGTCCATCCCGGCGCCTTGCGGCATGCCCATGGATTTCTTTTCGTCTGGAACGTCTACAACCAAAGCTTCGGTTGTGAGGAACATGGAAGCGACGGAAGCAGCATTTTGTACTGCACAACGTTCTACTTTAGCTGGATCGATGATACCAGCCTTAACCATGTCGACGTATTCGAAGGACATTGCATTGAAGCCCCAGCCTTCTTTTTGCTCTTTCACTTTGTCGACAACAACATCGCCGGAAAGACCAGCATTGTCAGCGATTTGGCGAACAGGAGCTTCGAAAGACTTGACTACGATCGAGAAGCCGGTGAGCTCATCGCCGTGATATTGATCTTTCATTTTTTCGAGCTTCTTAGCTACAGCCAACAATGTTGCGCCGCCGCCAGGAACATAGCCTTCTTCAACTGCTGCGCGAGTAGCGTTGAGAGCATCTTCGAAACGAAGCTTTCTGTCTTTGAGTTCTGTTTCTGTTGCAGCGCCGACTTTGATAACGGCAACTCCACCGGAAAGCTTAGCGAGACGCTCTTGGAGCTTCTCTTTGTCGAACTCGGAATCAGATTCTTCGATTTGACGTTTGATGATTGAAACGCGCTTGTCGACTTCTGCCTTGTTTTCGTTACCAGCAACAATGGTTGTTTTGTCTTTGGTTACGCGAACTTGACGAGCCTTGCCGAGCATTTCGATGGTGACGTTCTCGAGCTTGAAGCCAGCTTCTTCGGAAACAACTTGTCCACCGGTAAGGATGGCGATGTCTTTGAGCATTTCTTTTCTACGATCGCCAAAGCCAGGAGCCTTGACTGCGACGCAAGGAAGTACTTTGCGGAGGTTGTTAACTACGAGGGTAGCGAGTGCTTCGCCTTCGATGTCTTCTGCGCAAAGAACGAAAGGACGTCCTGAGCGAGCAACTTTTTCGAGGACTGGAACTAGGTCAGCAAGCAAGTTTACTTTCTTGTCGACGCAAAGGATGAAAGGTTCGTCAAGGACGGCTTCCATTTTTTCTGGGTCGGTTACGAAGTAAGCTGAAACGTATCCTTTGTCGAATTGCATACCTTCAACCACTTCGAGTTCGGTGGTGAGGGATTTGGATTCTTCAACGGTGATGACGCCGTCTTTGCCAACTTTGTCCATAGCGTCAGCGATGATTGCGCCGATTGGCTCATCATTGCCTGCCGAGATGGTGGCAACTTGGGTGATTTCTGTTTTCGATTCAACTGGCTTAGCGATCTTTCTGATCTCTTCTACAGCTGCTTCGGTAGCTTTTTGGATACCGCGGCGAAGAACCATTGGGTTAGCGCCTGCTGCTACGTTTCTCAAGCCTTCTTTGATCATTGCTTGAGCCAAAACTGCTGCTGTTGTTGTTCCGTCGCCAGCGTTGTCGTTGGTTCTGGAGCAAACTTCACGCACCAATTGTGCGCCAGCGTTTTCCAAATGATCTTCGAGTTCGATTTCTTTTGCGATCGAAACGCCGTCATTAATGATTTGTGGTGGGCCGAACTTCTTCTCGAGAACTACGTTGCGACCGGATGGTCCGAGGGTGATCTTCACAGTGTTTGCGACTTGATCAACACCACGCTCTAGAGCGCGACGAGCTTGTTCAGCGTATACGATTTGCTTTGCCATTTTTCGAAATTTTCTCCTAGTTGGAAAATTTATAGTGTTTTGTACCTTGCTTGCTGCGGACAGCTATCAGGTCGGAAATTAGCCGACGATAGCGAGAATGTCGCGCTCTGCGAGGATCAAGTATTCAACGCCGTCGATTTTAACTTCGGTGCCTGAGTACTTAGCGAAGAGAACTTTGTCTCCGACTTTTACTTCCATAGGTTTGCGTGCGCCCTTGTCGTCCAAGGAGCCAGAGCCAACAGCGAGAATTTCGCCTTGTTGTGGCTTTTCTTTTGCGGTGTCAGGTAGGACGATTCCACCAGATGTCTTTTCTTCAGCTTCCAGCTTTTTGACCACAACGCGGTCTGCCAGCGGTTTCAATTGAACCTTCAATTGAGATGCAGTAGCCAATGGCATATCCTCCAAATTTGAGTAACCACTCACTGAGTATGTTCACAGGGTTGTCACGCCATCTCTTTAAGATTGCGCGCCTCCCTAACTACTGGAAGTGTAACTACGAAAACCTGGCCCACGGCTGGTTTTGCTCTTTTCTTAATCTTTAGCCCTACGAAACAAGACATTGGGAGATACCTCAACAGGAGGTTAGCGCTCCGTTAAATTCCAAGAGCCGTCCATGCGCCCATTTGTAGTCATTTGGCAAACTAAAGGCAAATCACGGTAGTCATGTCCTCTCATGAGGACAAAACATTTCAGGGCAAAAATGTTGGGGGCGAAATGCTATTCGCCAGTATTTTGACTTTTCTTCTTGACGAGGGCTGGTTGCTTCGTCATCCAGGAGGCGTATTCAGGAGCAACGGTCAAACGGCTCTGCAAGCGGGATTGACGCTCATTGATCACGGACATTTTGGCTTGATTAGCAACGTCGTCCCAATCAATCGGTCCGCTGACGGCATGTTTACCGGTTTCAGCATCTTTGACTCGGTCGCGACCTTCAAATTTTGCGATATCAAGGGCTTGCTCAGCGGCTTTGATCAGATCTGCAGCATTTTCAGAATTACCTGGAAACGCCGAAAGTCCGATCGATACAGTGATTGTTCCAACCCCTGGTGCTGTGGCATTGCGAATTGTCTGTCTCAAACGTTCCGCAACCTCGACGGCTGAGCCTTTAGGTGTCTCAGGCAGAATCACGGCAAATTCTTCACCGCCATAGCGAACAGCGATATCGATGTCCCGCAGAGCATTCTTCAGGACTTTAGCAACGTGCCGAATCGCTTCGTCACCTTTGTCTTGTCCGAGGTGGTCATTGACTTGAGCAAAGTGGTCGAGATCTATAAGTAGAAGAGCAAATTCGTGTTTGTGACGAGCAGAGCGGTCTAACTCCTTCTGCAGAGACTCTTCGAAGTGTCGACGATTGTAGAGTCCAGTGTGCGCATCCAAAATCGATTGGGAGGCTGTTGATTCATGCGTGAGGGCAACAAACATCGCAGTTGAGACCTGACTGGTCAAAGACTCCAACAAATCAATTTGTTCGCGGTGAAACGCCCTGGACTCGGGCGAAAACACTTCCAATACGCCTAAAGCCTCGCCGTTGTACATCAATGGAAGGGCAACAACAGACAAAAACGGCGCTCCGCCCATTGCTCGAGGTAAGCCGAATGGCTCACGATTGCCGTCGCCAATGTACTCAGTTTTTCCATTACGCACGCAATTTCCGGCCACTGTGCCTTGCGTACCCATCTCAAAATCACTCAAGCTGCTGCCGTCGAGACCTTTAAATGCAGCAAGGTGGAAGCCTTGTTTGGTTTGGTCAAGAAGAAGAATGGCACACGTAGTGGTGTTGCCCAAAATAAGCGCTGTATCTGTGGCGATTTGTAGGACTTCACTAACTTCCAGCATGCTGCCTGATAAGGCGCAAGAAGTCTTGTAAAGAGTGCTGAGGCGCTCTCTTTCGTATTCGCTGCGTCCAAACAGAATGGAATTAGCGATTGCCAAAGCGACAATGTCGGCTATGTCTTTGAGGAAATCTATATAGTTGAGAAATTGCTGATTGTGGACTTCAATCAGAACTCCACCGACTAGTAAATTGGCGGAAATCAGAGGCAGAGCGATTTGCCCGTTACTGCCTTCCCGTCGCATAATCTGACTTGAGATTTCAGGAGCCTGTGCAATATTCTGAACGCCAATTGGCGTACGTTTCTGCACAACATATTTCAATAAACTCTCGGCTGAGAATGGAAGAACTTTCATTTGCTCGAGCGAAGCGTCGGAATAGCCTTTCGCTGCCATTAATTTGAGAGCCAAACTTTCATTGTCTGAAAGGAAAATAGCAACTTTGGCACCGCCCAGCAGTTCAGCAAATTGCATGACCGCAGCGTCCAACACATCTTTTAAACGCAAAGAGGCCAGTAACGCCTTCTGCATAGTGACCATGCGTGGCAGAAGGTTATTCTCAGTGGTCATGAACTCTCTCCCTTAGAATTTCGCGCCCCGAAGCTCTTTATCGCTTCCAAAATTCGCATTTTCGACTGCCGGATTAAACGATCCAGTTTCGGCATTATGCCCCGGCATTTACAGGTATGTACCATATTCCTCAATCAAGCAATCTATTTTATGTCGATTTTCTACCTTGGTATCCATATGAGCGCAAAGAATTACCACCTG
>JACMKL010000225.1 GCA_014380105.1 Candidatus Melainabacteria bacterium | reverse complement strand
GTGCCGGGGTCGACATTGAGATAGGGGTCGAGTTTGACTATTGTGGTCGTTATGCCCCGCGCTCTCAGGAGTCTGCCCAGGGATGCGGCTATAATGCCTTTCCCAAGTGAAGAGACAACACCACCAGTAACAAAGACATACCTGGTGTTCATCGCGCCTCCCTATAAATACAGACTATTGTGCCGAAGTTCGGCACAGGTTTCCTCGTCCAAACCCTCACAATAAATATAAGCGATCTCGAGCCAGGCCGGCCGCCAATCTGTAGCGATTTGTGGAGGTTTATCAGAAGTGGAACAGTTGTCGCCCAATTCAGTATGTCAAAGATGGGCGAAGGACATGCGCAAGCTTAAGCGCCAAAACGCCCCGCCTATCTTGTCATCCGGTTTTAATTCTAATCTTGAATTTTTGGAACTTTAAAAAATACGTTCTCGCGATCAGGGGCATTCTTTAGCAGAGTCTCATGTCCCAGAGGCGTTACAACTTCGTCTTCTCGTAACACGTTGGTAACAGCCAGCGCGTGGGACATTGGTTCGACGCCTTCGGTGTCGACGCTTGCCAATTCATCAAAGGCCTGGATAATTTTAGTCAGTTGGTCGGCGTAGAGCTGCTTCTCGTCCTCGCTGACTTCCAATCTGGCTAGTTTTGCCACGTGCTCGACATCTTTGGTAGTGATCATCAACCGATATCCTCATCCAGCTATCTCCGCCCAGCGCGGAGAAGAAAGTTACCATAATAGATTGGCGCTGTGAACCTTGCTAGATTCTTTCTGGCGTCTTCCGGCATCAGCAAGTAAACAAAACTTGCAAAAGGCTGTGAGAAACTTTTGGTCGTGGAACGGCACAGATTGCCTTTTTTGGTCAAGGCGCCAGCTGGAAACCCTCTGAATTTGTGCACAGGCGCAGAAATTCTGCTATCTTCAACTAATCGTCTTAGAGAAAATAAATGCCAGCAGACATTGGGCTCATATTAGTTGCTTTAGTAATTATCGTTCTGGCAGCCGAGCTCTTCACAAATGGAATTGAGTGGCTGGGGCAGCG
Source organism: Candidatus Melainabacteria bacterium (assembly GCA_014380105.1). Lineage (GTDB taxonomy): Bacteria > Cyanobacteriota > Vampirovibrionia > Obscuribacterales > Obscuribacteraceae > QKMZ01. The sequence goes on along the minus strand of JACMKL010000225.1, from coordinate 10,375 downwards.
GCTTCAGCTGAGTGAAGGCGTCGTCGGAAGTGTATTGGCAGCCGTCGGAACGGCGCTCCCAGAGACGCTTATCCCGTTTGTCGCAGTACTTTTCTTTGGTGAGAAGAGCGGAGAAGAGGTTGGTATCGGCGCAATTGCCGGTGCACCATTCATGCTCAGTACGCTCACTCTCGGTCTGGTCGGCATCACCGTCTTGTTATGCTCGCGTGGTCCGGCAGCTCGTTCTCCAGAATTGCAGGTTAAACACGTTGTGATTGCTCGCGACCTGCGTTATTTCATTCTCGCTTATTCAATTGCGATGTTGGCAGTTTTAGCTTCGCCACATGTGCAAGTACGCTATGTGATTGCGGTAGTCCTCTGTTTGATTTATCCACTATATGTGTTTAAGACCTTCCAACATGAAGGTGAAGTTGGCGAGGCGCCAGAACACCTTTTTCTTGACCGCATCTTCAAGAAAGGCTCAAACAGACTTACTCTGATTGTTCCTCAAATTCTTTTGGGACTGGGTGGTATTCTCGGCGGTGCGTTTGTATTTGTCGATCACGTTGAAAATTTAGCCGATGAACTGGGTTTCCCTGCGCTTGTGCTGTCTTTGATTATTTCGCCTATTGCCACCGAATTGCCTGAAAAAATCAACAGTGTGCTCTGGGCACGTCAATCCAAAGATACTTTAGCGTTGGGCAATATCACAGGCGCGCTGGTTTTCCAGAGCTGCATTCCTGTCGCTTTCGGTGTCGCTTTCACTAGATGGAACCTTGATAGCGGAACAGTATTAACCGGCATTGTGGCTATCGTTTCAGCAACTGCATACATGCTTTTGCTTGAGAAGAAGGCCTTAAAACCTAAACATCTACTTTGCGGCGTGATTGCTTATGCCCTCTCTGTAGGTGCATTAATTTATCTCGATTATGCTGATGGCGGTTTTGAACCAGCCCGTCCAACCGAAAAGCACGAAGCGGCACACGGACGAAAACTAGAAGCCGAGCCAGCCGTTCCATCGCCACCGCTAACTGCACCGGCGACTACTCCAGCTGAATAACTGTTCCAAGCTTTTAAACGTTTTAGGCTTTGTCTCTATCGTCTGGGGCAATAATTGGCACTGTCGTTGAATCATCGATGTTCTCTTCCGGCAGTCCCACTGGCTTGTGGGGCGCCGAATCAAGCGGCGGATAGAGAAAGTCAACGATTAGTTTTATGGATGCGGCCACCGGAATAGCAATCAACATCCCGAGTGCACCGGCTGTGACTTCGCCGCATAAGACGGCAAAAATAACCACCAGTGGATGCAATTCGACAGCGTGTCCGATAATTCTTGGAATGATGACATAGTCTTCAATCCAGCGTGCCAGCGTATAGCAAACGATAATGCCGAGCGCTACGTCCATGCCATTTTGGGCGACACCGACGATGGTGGCAATGCTGGTTGCGATAATCGGTCCAAGCACAGGGATAATTTCCAAAAATCCGCTGGCGATTGCAATCACAAGCGCATACTTCAATTTGAAGACAAAGTGCAGGAAGACCCAGGCTACCACTGACATGATAGTGATTAGAAGCAGTTGCCCGTGCACGTACCTGGACAGCATGACGTGCGTTTGCTGTGTGATTGTGGTGACAATCGGACGCTGCTCTGGCGGAAGAAAACGCAAGAAAAATTGCCCGACTCTATGGCTATCGATAATCAAATAAATCGACGACACCACACAGACAAGAATGCCAAGCATACTCTTGGAGAACAGTCCACCAATGTGCATGAGCTCTTGCGGAGTCTGGAAATTATTCTCCAGATGTTTGATCAAATCTTGAGCTGCACCTGGTACGTCGTCAATTTTCCAGAACGATTGCGAGACTGAATTGACTAAATTGAGCGCGAGCTCCTGCCTTTGCGTGAACAAATTAGTGAGCTGCTCGGCGATCATTGGTCCAAAGAACCAGGCGAGACCAAACAACGAGGCGCCAATCGAGACATAGATGACGAGCACCGCTGCGCCCATCGGAATTTTTACTTCACGATGCACATAGCGGACAAGTGGGAGCAGAAGATACGCGAAGATACCGCCGACAACAAAGGGCGGATAGATTTCTCTGATGTGATAGAGAAACCAAATTAATGATACTAGTGCTACCCACTTGAGCATGTCAGCTTTCGCTCCTCGTTTATCTGGAGAACCCAAGTGATTCTTGGAATGCATGATGATGTCTTTTTCTAGCGTGCGGCAACCGGTTGTTGTTCGAGTTTCGAAAAGTCATGAATGCCTGCGCGCACCAATTTGCGCAACAGCCATGACGAGCGGAAGCGCTCGCCGAGATCTTTGTGATATCCGTCGAGTTCTTCCAGGCACCAAACCAGCCCTTTCTCTTCGGCGATGGTCAACAGTCCACGAGTCAAGCCGCAGCCCCACTCCATTGCAACATCAACGTCTGATGTCTCAATGACACCTTCCTGTAAAGCGTAGACCGCTTCGTTAAACATCGGTAGAAGAACTCTATACGCTTCGAATTGCTTAGAAGATTTTCTATCGGTGCCGGCTTCTTTTCTGGCCGCTTCGATCATCTGTTGCAATTCAGGATTTATTTTCTTAGGCTCGCCTTTCTTTGGAACCACGCCCTTCTCGTGCACGAAGAATCCTGCGCCGCTCTTTTGTCCGAGGAAACCAGACTTGATCATTTGTTTGAGCAGTGGTGATGGAGTGAAGCGAGGACCGTATTCTTTGTAGAGAAACTCATTGACATGGGCGCAAATATCGATGCCTGTCATGTCGAACAGGGCGAACGGTCCCATTGGGAGACCAAACGCTTCGACTGCTTCATCGATTTCTTGCGGAGTGCCTGCGCCTTCTGTGAGCGCCCAGAGGGCTTCATTCATGTAAGGGAAGAGCAATCGATTGACCAGGAAGCCCGGGCATTCCTTGACTCTTACGGCTACCTTCGACATGTCGCGGCAAAGTTCGATTGCTGTTTGGACAGTATCTTGAGAAGTGCGCACGCCTGGAATGACTTCTACCAGTTTCATGAATTGAGCTGGGTTGAAGAAGTGCATGCCGACGACCTTTTCAGGGCGTCTGGTGGCTGAAGCGATTTCAGAGATTGAAAGAGCGGAAGTGTTGCTTGCCAGAATCGCGCGCGATGGGCAAACTTCATCCAGGTCTTTGAAAATTTGCAGTTTGATTTCAATCTCTTCAAGAGCAGCTTCGATCACAATATCGACATTGTTGAAGCCTTCGTAATCAGTTGAACCTTTCACCATTCCAAGAAGCTGGTCTGCTTCAGGTTGGGTCAATGCTCCTTTTTTGACTCGTGAGTCATACATTCTTTTGATGTTGGCAAGACCTCGGTCAACAAATTCTTGCTTGACGTCTTTGAGAATTACCTCGATGCCGGATTGGCTCAAAACCTGTGCAATGCCTGAGCCCATTGCTCCGGCGCCGATGACTGCTGCTCTTTGGACCTTCATTTAAATGCACCTCTGTCGCGCGACTCATCTAAGTCTTCATCTGCTGAGTGATTCGCTATGCTAGCATTTCCGAGATTTCCCTCTGGCGCAAATCAATCAATTGTTTGTATTCTCCGGTGTCCCTTGGTTTTAGTTTTGTAGGTTTGCTATGCCTTTAATGACAACTATGCTCAGGCGTTCATCTGCGGATGCCGACACTGTGGACGAAACACCGAAGCACCTCGGCTGGGTAATGCTGACGGCTTTGGGAATCGGCGGAACGATTGGCGCCGGTATATTTTCGATGCCTGGCATGATTGCCAGCAAGGCTGGTCCGGCAGGAACGCTCTCGTTTTTGATCACCGGGCTCATCATTATGATGATTGCCTTCTGCTATGAAAAATTTTCGCGAGTCGTCCCGAAGGGCGTCTCGGCATACAGTTATGTTTACCATTCTGTAGGTGAAGTATTTGCCTGGGTCGTGGCATTTGGTCTCTTCATGGAATATAGCTTCGGCGCATCTGCAGTAGCAATTGCCTGGGCTGAATATCTGAAGACAGCCGCCGGCTACCACTTGCCTCAAGCACTCTCAGGACCGGTCGTCATTGATGGTGTACATCACTTCGGCATCAACATTGTGGCGATGAGCGTCATTGCAGTGGTCACTGTGATTTTGATTTTTGGTGGCGTCAGTAAATCAGCCAAACTGAATTTCTGCCTCGTCATCTTGAAAATGGTGTTGTTGTTCCTTTTTCTCTTTGCTGGAATTAAACACGTCGACCCAGCCAACTGGGTAGATTTTATGCCGAAAGGACCGAAGGGTATTCTGGAAGGCGCTGCTCTAGCTGTTTTCCCTTACGTGGGCTTTGATGCACTTTATACATTTGCACGCGAATCGAAAAGTTTGCGCGATACAAAAGTGGCGACGTATACATGTGTAGGCGTAGTTATTTTCTTATATGTAGCTGTGATGGCAGTCGCAACCGGCTTGGCACCTTGCTTTATCGACGGCAAAGAGAATGCTTTGTTTGTCGGCAACGAAGCGGCTGCACCACTTGCTAAATTATTGGCCGCTGCCGGTGAAACCTGGACTGGTCAATTTATCGCTATCGGTGCTGTTCTCGGTATCTTTAACGTCCTGCTTGTACTCTGCATGGGCGGACCAAGAATTTTCCGAAACATGGCTGAAGATGGTTTACTTCCTCCGATTTTTGCAAAAACAAGTAAAGGTAATCCAACGGTAGGCATTCTGATCAATGGCATATTAATGGCTATCATTGCCGGCTTTATTCCATTTGGAGACATTGCCGACATGATGGTTTTAGGGACGCTTGTCGCCTTCATTTTTGTAAGCATCGGCGCCTTGCGACTTAAGTTGGTTAATCCAGCCATTGCTATTGCTGGCGGACTTGGATGTTTGATTTTGGCATTCAACCTTAACCCGCTTGTCCTCAAGGTCTATGCCATAACCTGTCCAATTGGTCTGCTGATTTATTTCTTCTACGGAATTAAAAATAGCAAAATGGCAAGAGCTGGTGCTCAGGCGAAGCCTGCATTAGCTGCCAATGCGGAGATTTAGCGCATAACAATGGTGACCGACGAAACGACCGAGCAAGTACGCGCAATTGCCATCTTCCGTATTTTCGACGAAGCGAAAGCGCGCGAATTCTACATCGACTGGCTGGGATTTAAAATCGATTGGGAAGACAGACCCGAAGACCAACCAATCTACATGCAGATTTCACGCGGTGAACTCGTAATTCACTTGAGCGAGCACCATGGTGATTGCTGCCCCGGCGCGCGTCTTTTCGTGACCATGTCGCGCAATGCTGTCGATCAGTACTTCGAAGAATTGACTGCTAAAGACTACAAATACAACAAACCCGGAATGAGCAGTGCACCATGGACTGACGCTTGCTTCGATGTATTCGATCCTTTTGGAAATCGCATTAGTTTCAACGCCACCAGACCTTGATTTGGTTCTTCGGAATCTGGGTAAGCTGGAAACATTCGAATGTTCTCTCTCTGAGACCTATAATGTCTCGCCCACTTACCATAATAGAGTCCCGGGACTTATCCCTGCATAGGAAATACGCATGACTGAGTCCGATAAAAAAGCGGGACCGTTTGGTAATACGATTGAACTTTTCTTTCTCAGTTTGACCTCGCTCTATCTTGAATTACTAGTAATTCGTTGGATGAGTGGAGATATTGAAGCGTTTTCGATTTTCAAGACTTTTCCACTGGTCACATGCTACGTCGGTCTCGGCGTGGGATGTGCGCTCGGAAGCAATAAGCATTTTCGACTCTTACCACTGGCGCTTCTTGTTTTTGCGGCATTGATGAAAATGCCGGACATGCTCAACATGTGGGAAGCTTTGACCTTTCCTACAGCAAGTGGCTTTACTGACTTTGGCTCAAGCGGAGTGGCAGCTCAAGCTGTCTGGATGTACGTACTCTTTTTTGCACCGTTTATCGTGATGATTTTGTCTGGTCCTTTCGCTGTTATGGCAACAATGGGCTCACGTATCGGTTTGTTGTTCGATTCAATGGATCCGCTTAAAGCTTATTCTGTCGATATTGCAGGCGCTATCGCGGGCAGTCTCATATTTGCACTGCTTTCATTTGCAGGCTTGCCACCATGGATGATGCTCATCCCTGCTGCCATTATTCTTCTTCCTTTCTTACTTGCCGGAGATAAGCAGGCAAAAATGCTCTGTTTACTCTTGCCTGTCGCTATTGGCGTGGCTGCCTTCTCACCACCGCATGATTTTGGTGCCACAATTTGCTACCCACCAGGAAAAGTGTTTGCGGGACTGGCCAAATCGCAATCCTCAACCTTCTGGTCACCATATCAAAGACTTGATGTGGTCAATCAACGCTTTGTTTACGACGATGCTGGAAAAACAGTTGAAGTGCCGCTGGGCGTCAACATTTTCTCAAACCGTCGTGGCTATCAAGCTGCTATGGATTTTTCGCCTGAGCGCTTTACCAATTATAAAGTTGATGCACTGCATGCTTTTCTTGGTGAATATAGAAAGCGTTATCAATTTCCATTCAAGCTGACCAATCCCGGCGACTGTCTTGTCGTGGGAGCAGGCAGCGGAACTGACGTGAAAGAAGCCTTAAATGCTGGTGCGACTCATGTTGATGCCGTCGACATCGACCCGGTTATCGTACAAATTGGAAGAGATTTCAATCCTGGTAAACCTTATGCCGACAACCGTGTAACAACACACTGCGATGATGCTCGCCACTATTTTAATCATTGCAAGAAAAAATACGACATGGTGCTTTTCTCTCACCTGGACTCGCTTTCAGCAATCGGTCAGGGTGCGTCAGTGCGGGTGGACAACTATGTCTATACAACGCAAAGCTTCCGTGAAGCGCTCAAACTGCTAAAACCAGATGGCGTCATGGTTATTTCGTTCTGTACCAAGAAGACCTGGTTTAAGGACAAAATCTTCTCGACTCTCAAAGAGGCCGCCGGATATTCTCCTCTGATGGTGGAAGACTTGCGCAGCACCTGGCTTATTCCAAATACATTTTTTGCCCTTGGTGAAAAGGTCAAGAATGGACAGTTGGAAGTACCTGGAGGGGACGCCAAAACCTTTAAGGTGGCCAAGGATTATGTCGCGCAGGGGGCTCACATTCTCACGGATGACTGGCCGTATCTCTATGTTTCTCCAGAGCCGATTGACTGGCCTTATTTAACTGTTGTTCTCGAAATCATCTTAATCAGTCTATTTGCAGGACGAAAAGTTGTCTTTGGTCCATCGACGAATCGAGACTGGCAGCTCTTCTTTATGGGTGGCGCATTTCTACTTCTGGAATTGCAATCAATTTCTCGACTTTCTCTACTTTACGGCTCGACGTGGTTGACTTCAGCAATTGTGATCAATGCCGTCTTACTGATGGTGCTGGCATCGAATGCTCTCGTTATCAAATCTCGAACCTGGCTCTCCACGCGCATTCATTTACTTTACGTAGCATTGTTTGTGACATTGCTTGCCAGCTGGGCTGTGCCGGTCGGGCAATTGCTCGAAGGCGATAGTGGTTTTATGAGCTATGCAATTATCACTCTGGTGACTAGTTTGCCGATGTTTGTGGCAGGTCTGATTTTCTCAACCAGTTTCAGTTCGTCTCAGAGCCCGCGCCGCAGCCTTGCCTTCAACTTATTGGGCGCAGTCTTTGGTGCACTGCTTGAATATTTGTCGACATATATCGGTGTAAATGCACTGGTGATTGTGGCAGCATTGCTCTACCTGACGTCATTATATTTCTTCTTCCGGTCGACAAAAGAAGCGACGGTATCGCCTTAGTCGTCGATCATTTCGAGGTAGCGCTCGCGCGGAGAAAGTTGCAGAAGATCTGTTGCTAGAAGGAGCGGCTTTGGACTTCTCAGCCTTTCTTTAATGGCTTCGACCGCTGAAAGTTCATTCTGCAAATCCATGTCTTCATAAGATCGTGATCGTGACAACATTTTGTCTGCCTCTTCTTGCTTATTTTGTGCTGACAAAACTTCGGCATAATCTTTTGAATAAACTGACATGACGCGATAAGAAGGATTAGTAGCAGCTTGCAGCGCATCTAGGGCATTCTTGTAATAGAGTTCGGCTTCATCAAAACGATTTTGTTTGAAGCGAATTTTTGCAAGTGCAGAGTCCAGGTGCGTTTGTGCTTCAGCAACATCTTTATTTTTTCGCGCCATTGTCTCTGCTTTTTCAATCGCTTCTTCTGCGCTTTCGAGATTGCCCTTTTTCGTCTCTATTAAGGCTTTCACGAAGTGCAGGCGCCAGCCGACCACAGGTTGAAAACTCGACTTCGAAAGTGTGAAAGCCTCGGTCAAAAGTTTTTCCGCTTCTTCCAGTTCATCATTTCTGACCAGACAAAGAGCCAGGTTGTTTAATAACACCAGCCGTCCTCGCATGGCACTTGGACGTTTTAAAAGGTCGCGAAATATAGTTGCGGCTTCTTCAAAGCGCCATTGGCTGAGATAAGCGACAGCAAGATTATTGGCTAAACCCCAGTCTTTTGGTACATCAGTGTTAGAGAAAGACCTTCGCTGATGCATGCCCCATGTGTATCGCGTCACTGCTTCTAGTTCTACAAACCGGCCTTCCACTAATAAAAGTCGCATGAAAGCCTGAGCTGTCTGAAAATAAGGCGAGAACGTAATTGGAAACCAGACCGTGTTCCAAAACATTGATAGGGGCAAACGCTTGGCTGTGAGAGAGTAATGGCGATTTTCTAGCGATGATTGCACGCGCCAGGAAAGAATTGCACCAGCCAAATATGAAAACATAAAAACAGCAAACACCATCGGGAAAAACGGCAAATCTGTTATGCCGGCAAAAAACGCCACTGGTCCCACGAAAAGCATCATCATCACAAATCGAAGAACCGATTGCGAAAATAAATCGCTCGCACCTCGTGCCATGAGCGACCTGGCAAGCTCGTCATCGATGAGAAGTGGCGCATGAAATTCCGACTTCGCAACTGTAGCCGGTAGAACTTCTGGTGTGTGCTTTTCTTCAGTCATATACTTCAATCAACTCATGAATTGGCAGCACCAATTCGTCCAATCGGTTATTACCAATCTTTTGAGAAGCTTGAAAGGACGAGATTGACCCAAGCATCCTGAGAATCGCGCATGGCGTAAAGAATGGCTTCAGGGGTAATGTATTTCTGTTCTTTCTTGGCACTTATCTCTTTTGCTTTTTCCAGAATTTTGATTGCCGAAGCATTCGAGCGTACAAGATTGGAGAAATAGGTTCTTTGTTTGCCCATTCGAAGACTAATGTCTTTTCGGATTGCACCGACCGTCAGGTCTTTGCGCTCGAGAATCATGCTTGCTAATTTTCCGTCAAATGACACGAGAGCGAGAAGCAAATCAGCGTCGGTCAACATCTGGTGCGCGCCTTCGTCAATGGCAAAAGCCACTAAGTTAGCGGCTTCTTCGCTGAGCGAATTCATTATTTTGTCCGGCACTTCCATAATGTCAACGGTAATGACATGAGTTGGATAGTCGCTTGGCTTTTGTTCTTCATCATCTTCGTCGGGCATTTTTCGTCTCCTATCTCGGTCAGTGGGCAATACGGAAAAACTATTTGGCTTCCATCCAATTCGGTCCGACACCAATGTCGACAACCAGAGGGACTTTCAGCGGTTGTCCGTATTCCATTGCTTCAGTCACCACTTTCTTTGCCAATTCAACTTCATCTAGTGGCACTTCAAGGACAAGCTCGTCATGTACTTGAAGAATAATTTTTGTGCGCATATTATTTTTCTTGAGATCGTTGCCTAAGCGTATCATTGCCAGTTTCATCAAGTCTGCCGCACTGCCTTGCAAAGGCGCATTGAAAGCCGCTCTTTCGTCAGCTTGTCTGATCATGGCATTACGATCGTTGAGATAGCGGAAATAGCGACGACGACCATATATGGTCTCGACAAAACCCTTTTCACGAGCGGTATCGAGGGTATTGTTGACCAATTTCATAACATTCGGATAGCTGGCGAAATATTTCTCGCGGAATTTTTTCGCTTCGGAAGTTGGAACACCAAGGTCCAGACCTGTCCTGTAGTCACCCTGTTGGTAGACCAGAGCGAAATTCATTGTTTTACCAATGCCACGCATCTCTGACGTGACTTCTTCAATTGGAATATCAAACATATTTGTAGCTGTACGTTTGTGAATGTCCTGGTTTTTTTGGAAGGCATCCATCAAGTTGACGTCTTCAGCCATGTGGGCGAGCATACGCAATTCGATTTGGGAATAGTCGGCTGACATTAAGACCCAATCTGGTCCTGCCGTAACAAATGCCCGTCTGATTCGACGACCAATTTCAGTTCGAATTGGAATATTTTGCAAGTTCGGATTCGTACTCGACAAACGCCCAGTTGCAGCAACTGTCTGGTTGAATGTGCCGTGCAATCTATTGT
>JACMKL010000224.1 GCA_014380105.1 Candidatus Melainabacteria bacterium | reverse complement strand
TTTGTTGTCTTTCTTATCTACATATCGACCGGTCAAGCTTACGTCAGCGAGGACCTTCGCCATATCGTCGGGATGTTTGCCCAAACCGCACGGCACGTATCCGGATTGCAACCAGCAAGAACCCCAACCTGATTGATTGACAGTCTCAGGCTCCCAGGCATGGTACATGAAAGTCTCTGCCAACATGGCGCGCGTTTTCTTATCGTCAATTGCGCCAGGATTATCAGTGCTGACCAGACGTGTCAAATTGTCGTAGGTTGCTGCAATTTTGGCGTCCATCGCCTCCTGCGCTTTCGCTCTGTCAGCTCCCGTCACTACCGCAAGGTCAACAGAGTCGCTGAGGCGCTTTTCAAAGCCGGTCATCATTGTTTCTAGACGTTCTAGCTTTGCCTCATCCGGATTATGCATACGCATTTCATCAACGAAATTGAAGTGTGCTTCTTCTACAGTCGCAGACGCAAAGCCGTCTCCAGAGCGCCGGAAATTCTCAGCAACTAGCGACTCGCGCTCGCGCGCTTTCGAATCTTTGTAGCTGTAGTCACCAAATTCGTTCGTCTGAAGATCAGTTCGTACTTCAACAGATTTGCCATTTGGTCTTAGCCGCTCATAGGTGTTAGATAGCTGACCATCGCCATCAGGAGCCGCCGGGTTGCGCTTTCTAGTCCACTCATCGACGCGCTCTCCACTAGGCAATTTTGTAACATCAGAAATCTTCGTGAGATCGCCAGTGGTGGCATCGTAGGAAAAGTCACGATGCGATCCATCTGGTCGAACAACACTCAACAGACGTCCAGAATCATCATGGGTCATGCTCGTGAATTTCAGATTTCCAGAAGCATCGAGTGGTTCGTTTTTAGACGGAACTATATTCTTGGAATCGGAGTTCCAGACTTTCTTTTCAGCATCATAGGTGAATGTGAGTTTTTCACCCGATGCTTTCGTTTCGACTATTTTTACAGCTTGGCCGCCAGCCAGTTCTCGTTCGATTTTTGTACCATCAGGTCGAACAATTTCTTTGAGATTTTTCTTTTCGTCAGTTGTAACAATGGTTCCGTCATCGCTTTTCTTCTCGATCGTTTTCTCACCACTGATTGGCACTTTGGTTACAGAGCCATCAGCTTTCAGTTTTGGATTATCATTGGCTTTAAAAGAAAGTGTGCCATCACTCTCAGAGTAAGCTATTTCACCATTCCAAACGCCTTTCGACACACGACCGTTAGCTTGAGTAATCGAATAGTTGAACTTCTCACTTGCCCCGATACGAATGTAAGTATGATTTTCTCCCAGTTCTTTCTTGTGCAAAGTCATTGATGCAACTTGTGGTGCACTTCCATCTGCACCATCTGTGTATGTCAGTGTGCGAGAATCTCCGTTTGGATAAGTAATTGTTGCGATGCGCCCTTTATCGTCCAGCGTAAAATTATCGTTCTGTCCATTATCTTTGGGAGGATAACAAATGCCTTCGGGGGTGCAATATCCGGCATCGTCATTTTTCTTAGATTCCGGTTGAGCGAAAAGCTCCACCCACGGAATCATTTTCTCTGCTCCTGGTGCAAGATTTATATTTGACTCATTCAATTTCTTTACTTCGGATGGTTCCGTCAGCACATTGCGGGCGCCTTCAAGACCACCGACGACTGGCAGTTGTTGAGATTTTTGATATGCATCTACAAAGTCGCCTAGACTGACTTCCGGCTCATACGGGTTCTGAACAAAGCCGGATTCGGGTGCTTTTGCGGGATTTGGAGGTGGAGGTGCCATATATAGATCTCTCTCAATGGGGTGAGGAAACGAAGAGACCACGAATCAGGTGGAACTATTGAAAGTCCAACCTTAGCCATCACTGGTGGTGTCAAATGAAATTACTTACTAAGTGAACGAGTCAGAAGGAAAATTCGGGCGGTGTTTTTCAACCGCCCAACTTTTCGTCCGAACCACGGCTTCTCACGACCGATGAGAACAGGTTACGGAATGTTTGTGACCTTTTGGTATCTCGCCTGTGAGCAATTTGTGATTTTGGTGAAACTATAGGTCTGGCGTGCCTTTTGAGGCCGGAACCTTAAACCAGAAAATACTTCCTCCACCTTCTCTGGCGTCCACACCTAGAGTGCCTGAGTGCAACTCAACGATAGATTTGCAAATGGCCAAGCCCAAACCTGACCCACCAATTGCTGCGTCTTCACGCTCAACTTGAGAGAAACGCTCAAATATTTTTAAGCGATCCTCTTCCTGAACTCCTCTTCCTCTGTCTGAAACAGAGACTTTTACCATTCCAGAAACTAGTTCAGCTTCAATTTCTATCTCGCCACCATCTGGAGAGAATTTGATTGCGTTAGACAACAAATTGATGAGCACTTGCAACAAACGATCTTCGTCTCCCAATATATTTACGGGATCTGCGCCACGACTTAGGTTTAGATGTTTCGCCTCAGCTAGCATCGCTACTGAATTGACGCTTCGCTCGATCAAGCGTTTCGCAGGAATGTCCGAAACTTCCAATTTGTCACCACCTGATGACATTTTTTCAAGATCAAGCAAATCATTGATTAGCTTGATCAGTCTTTCGAGGTCGGATTCCGCCATCGCGATTTTCTGATTTGCGCGTTCGGGCAATTCGCCCATTGCACCTGCGGACAAGAGAGTAAGAATGCCGCGCACGGATGTAAGAGGTGAGCGCAGATCGTGAGAAACTGTCTGCATAAGTTGCTTCTTCTGCAGTTCTGCTGAGCGCAAGTCTTCGACCATCTTGTGAAATGTATTGTCGAGTTGAGCAATTTCATCAGAGCCACCAACGGGTGGCAAGAGTGACTGGCTTCGTGAGACTCGGCGGCTGTTTTCACTCATTAGTTCAAGGCGTTTCGTAATGCTGCGGCTGAAAAATACTGCCATCACAATTGCCAGTATGATGTTTAATCCCACACCAACTGTCAAAGCTTGCTGCACGCGCGCGCGTTGGTGCGACTGCAGCACTGGACTGACAGCGAGGATGCGCTCCTCTTCTTCGATGATATCGCGGGTGGCACCACCTAACTGACCTATCATGCTGCGCATACGAGCGTACTGAACGCCAGAACCGATTAATGCGGTAACAGTCGCTTCCTCTGCATGTTTATTTTTCAGATCGTCAAACAACCCGAGATTGCGCTCTGCTACTGCTCTCGCATAAGTTAATCTGGCCGCCTGTTTAGGATTCTGGCCAATCAAATTCGATAATTGATCGAGATCTTTCTGAACCCATTTATACGCGAGTGGAAAGCGTTGGTTCGAAAATGTATCACCAGTCAAATTAACTGAGATTGCTGCAGTTGCGCAATCTAGCATGTCTTTTTGAAGTTTATAAATGCATCGCACTACGTCTTTCGCGTGTGCTTCCCGCTGCATTTCCGCTTCTGCATGCGAAATGAGCGAAGTCAAAACGAAGACGAATATTAGCTCGAATACCAGAGGTATCGATACCAACAAAAATCCCCGCTGCGAGATTTTCAAATTGAGTTGCATTGCCAGAATCCCGCACCGGTATTTCCATTATAATTTGCGCGTGGCGAAGATACTCATAGTTGAAGATGACAAATCTCTGGTCAGCACCATCAAGGACTGGCTAAATTTC
>JACMKL010000223.1 GCA_014380105.1 Candidatus Melainabacteria bacterium | reverse complement strand
CTTCAGTAGATGGGTCAGAGAGTTTGACTGTCAATCTTCCGTCGAGTGCTTGGGGAGTGAATGCTGAAATTGCTGAGCCAATAACTTCTTCAAGTGGGAAGTTTTCCTTTTGCAGGGTCACTTCGCCGAAATCAATCTTTGTTGCTGCAAGTAGATTAGTGACTAAGTTATTGAGTCGGACCGATTCGCTATAGATTTCTTTGGCTAGAGTAGTTTTATCTCCATCGCTTAAATTATTGTTGCTATCAGCAATGCTGCTCGCTGCACCGGCTATGGTGGCTAGTGGAGTGCGAAGATCGTGAGAGACTGAACTCAATAGGGAATTCTTTAATTGTTCCGTGCGCATTTGCAGGCGTCCCTTTTCATTTTCTGTTGCCAGGTCTGCTCTTTCACATGCTACGGCCATTTGATTGGCAAATGTTTCGAGTAAATGCAGCCTGTCCGGCGCAATAAAGCGACCCTCTTCCAGAAAACGCACTGCCAGCACTCCGATGACACGCTTATATCCAAGCAGTGGAACATAAATTGCTTCGGCAGCAGGCAATGTATCTGTTCCGGAGCCGGCTGGTTTTTTGTTTCTAAAGACCCAACTGGCAACGCCCGAGTCGACTTTCCATAATGCGTTTCGCCCCAGACCTCGAAACTCGATGTTGATTTGTCCTGCATCATCAGGCAAGCACACAGCAGTCTGACTATGAAATACTTCGTTGATATGACGCAGTCCAATTTCTAAAAGATCGTTGAGATCCATCGACGAAGACAATTCACGACTCATTGAATAAAGAGCGTAGGTTTTTTCTTCGCGCTGCCTGGCTGATTCTGCTTGCTGTTTCACACGAGTAGTCAGTGTGCTTATCACAAGCGCGACTGTCAGCATGACGCCAAATGTAATCACATATTGTGTGTCTGAAACTGCAAATGTCAGATATGGTGGCACAAAAAAGAAATCGAAGGCCGCCACACTTAGCAAAGATGCCAGAATGGAAGGACCACGTCCGTATTGAGTGGCGATAATTACGATGCCCAGCATGTAAGACATCACAACATTTGATGATTCAAAGTATGGCAACATCAATTTTGCAATACCTGTAAAAAGCGAAACGACCAGCACCGCTTTAAAATACGATGAGGTCTTTGTTCTGCTTTGTGCAGTGAATGTCTCTACAGTCTCACGCGAATGTTTTTCGCCAGTAATGACATAGACGTCGATGATGCCGCTGCGCCTGATTAAATCATCTACGACTGACCCATAAAGAATTTCTTTCCATCGTGCTTGCGCCGGCTTACCAACTACGATTTTGGATACATTATTTTGACGGGCGCATTTGATAATTTCTTCTGTTACGGAAGTACCTGTCAATTCTCGAGATTCAGCACCAAGTTGTTCTGCCAGACGCAAAGTTTGGACTACTCGATTTTTGTCTGCCTCGGACATGTAAGTGGACTTAGGTGTTTCGACATAAACAACCATCCACTTAACGCGCAATCCTGTCGCCATTCGTCGAGCCGCTCTCACTACTGTTGATGAAAGTGGGCTCTGACTGACGCATACAAGTATTTTCTCTGATGCCGGCCATGGCTCATTTATCTGTCTCGAGAGACGATACTGATCCATTTGTGCTTCGACTCTTTCGGCAGTTACTCTCAATGCTAATTCTCTAAGTGCAATTAGATTGCCCTTACGAAAGAAATTTTCCAGAGCGTGCAAGGCTCTGTCGTGCAAATATACTTTTCCTTCTTTGACGCGCTGGATGAGTTCATCCGGAGGAAGGTCGATTAATTCGATATCGAGTGCCCGTTCTATGAATGAGTCTGGTACACGCTCTTGTACAGGTACTCCAGTGATGTGATCGATTACATCATGTAGACTTTCTACATGTTGGACGTTCAATGTTGTAAAAACATCGATGCCGGCGTCCAGCAATTCGTCTACATCTTGCCAGCGTTTAACGTGTCTCGAGCCTGGTGCATTCGTATGCGCAAGTTCGTCGACAAGAATTAATTGCGGCTTTCTTTCGAGCGCTTTATCTAAGTCGAATTCGGATTGTTCCGTGTTTCTATATGGCAAATTTTTTAGTGGTAATTGCTCGAGACCGTCGAGCAATGCGGCTGTTTCTGCCCGACCATGGGTTTCTACATAACCAATTACGACATCCAGTCCGTCCGCTTTTAATTTTCGGGCGGTCTGCAACATCGAATAAGTTTTGCCAACTCCAGCGACTGCGCCAAAGAAGATTTTCAGTCTACCTTTAGTTGCGTCCGCTTCTTCCTTTGCTAAAGCAAGAAAAGCACCAGGATCGCGCTCTTCTGTCGTCATCATTTCAACCTGTCCAGCATGTAATTGAGGCGAAGAACATTGACTCTAGGCTCGCCTAGAATCATAAATTGACTTGATTCTGAGCACTGCTTGATCAGTCCCATGATTGCGGGTGTCGGCAGATTCCGTACTGCCGCGATGCGATCGATTTGATAGTTCGCGGATTCAATGCTGATGTGTGGGTCTAGACCACTTGCGGAAGTGGTGACAAGATCGATTGGTATTAGTGCTGTTGATTCGGGTCTAGCATTTTTTAACGACGTGATCTTTTCTTTCATTCGCTCAATTAGTGCTTTATTGGTTGGACCTAAGTTTGATCCTCCGGAACCAGATGCGTTGTACGGATATGGAGAAGTTGCCGATGGACGAGAGGAAAAATATTTGTCGCTCGAGAATTGTTGACCAAGCAGGTCCGAGCCTATCACTACGCCTTCTTCGTTTTTTATAAGGCTCCCATTCGCTTGCGGGGAGAAGAATGCCTGAGCCAATGCAGTACAGAAACAGGGATAGATGACTCCAGTTACCAGTGTCATTACTGTCAACATAAGCACCGATTGTAAGATGATTTTTGACATTGCCTTTCCTTAAACCAACCCAAGAGATGCCAAAGCGGTATCAATAATTTTGATTCCGATAAATGGACTAATTAGTCCACCCAATCCGTAGATGATCAGGTTGTCGCGCAAGAGTATCGCTGCGCCGATCGGTCGATATTTGACGCCATGAAGAGCTAAAGGGAGTAGCATCGGAATTATGATGGCGTTAAAAATCACGGCTGATAGAATTGCGCTTTGACCAATTGGTAAATGGGAAATACCAGTGGCCTTCTCACCTGGAACGGGGCATATCTATTGGAAACAGCTGGACGGAAATAAGCATTCCGTTTGTATTAAAGAAAGACGTAGCGCCGGAAGATGCACGGTTAGTTATAAAGTTTGACAGCTATGCCCAACGCTTCGAGATGGGGCCGATGGTTTTTATCAACTACGGGCAAAATGTACAATTAAGCGACTTGCCCAAGTCGGTGGTTCGTTATGAAGGAGATGCCCCTGATGCAAAGACAACAACCTTTTTTCCTT
>JACMKL010000222.1 GCA_014380105.1 Candidatus Melainabacteria bacterium | reverse complement strand
GTCATGGAATATGTCGAGGGAATCGCACTCAGTCAGATGATTGCTGAAGAAAAGCATCTCGATGCAGATTTAACTGCGGAAATTGCCAGGCAAGTCGCGGATGCTTTGGAGCATGCGCATTGCGCGGGCATTGTTCATCGCGATATCAAACCAAGCAATATTCTAATTACTAAATTATCAAAAGAAGCCATTTACTCACCACAATCAATCGCTGTGAAAGTAGTTGATTTCGGCATCGCCAGTTTGCAGCGCGATAAACCAGATGAACAATCTTTGACTCGTACAGGTCAAGTTCTCGGTAGTCCATTGTACATGAGCCCGGAACAATGTTTGGGTGGAAAATGCGATGCACGCTCGGACATTTATTCACTCGGTTGCGTAATTTATGAGGCTTTGAGCGGCAAGGTTCCGCTAATGGGAAAAACTTTTGGCGAAACTATCATTAAGCATACAAAGGAAAAGCCCAAGCCATTCTCAGATGAATTACAAGTTCCGCAACAGATTCAAAAGATCGTCTTTTCTGCATTAGAGAAAAATGTCGCGGACCGTTTTCAGTCGATGACAGAAATGCGAAGTGCACTTGAATCATTCCAAAAGGGACAAGCGGTCAAGATTCGTCGCACCAGCAAGATGCTATTGAATCTCTCTATCTTCTTCATTTGTATGATCATTCCTGCTTTGTACCTGACCTTGCAGGCCGTGATAATGACGGAGCCCGTCAAATCTGCGCAGGTAGTGTGCAATCTTAAGCTGCCTGAATTAGTTAATTGGATATTGTTCCCTACTAACGGTACGCCCGCTGCGATTCAAGCTGTACGTATTGCCGAGGCGAATTACGATCAGAAGAATTACCAGGCTGCAGAGCAAGTATTGAAAGGGGCTGCCTCCGCCGACCCCAAGTACGTTCCACTGACAGTGTGGCCGCTGGCTAAGGCACTTGCAATGCAGCACAAGTATGGCGAGTTAGAAGAGGTTCTTCTGCGGATGGGCGGCAGCCAAACAGGACTGGCGAGAAATCTGCATATTTTGGCACATACACTCATGAATTCTGAAGGTCGCAATACTGAGCCTCTTCATCTTTTCCAGAGAGCAAGCGACATTTACCGAGCAGAACTAGGTGACAACAGCTATGAGTTTGCCAAGGACACTTTCAATTTGGCGCTTTGTCAGAGCCATCAAGGGCAGAATAAAGAAGCGAACGTAAATTTCAAAACTGCTTATGAAATTCTTCGAAACCAACCCAATGTTGATCCAGCTCTATTTGCTGACGTGAAAAGAATGATTCAGTAGCATTACTTTAGCCGTTTCACAAGCGCGTCGTCCTTCGCAATCGAGGACGCCACAATATCAATCAGTTTCTTCCCGCCAGTGCCAACCATGTGGCAGCTGTCACGGAAATCATTGTCGACAAAGTTTGTATTCTCTTCTAGTTCCACCAAATGCACACCGTACTTAGAGCAAGTCTCAGCCAGCTTCGGCAAATACAGACCTTGCATTTGCGGATCCATTTGGGCGCGATTTAATTTGGACAATGGCATGTCGATAACTACAGCAGCAATATTATTTTGACGACAAAATTCCAGACTCTTTTCTAAAAATCCGAATTGTAAATTCATGCGTTCAACACTAAATGGATTGTAAAAACCTCTGTAGATAGCCGCTTCTTTGTTCTTCAAGTCATTTGGCAAAACTTCGCCTGCCGAAATCGGAACAGACATAAATTCGACGCGATTTTCTGCACCCAGTAATTCTGGATCGATATTGGTTGCCGTATACAAGTCCGGATTGCGTTTCAAAATCTGACAAGTGAGCAGCTGTGAAAGGTGCTGATAGTCAGCCTTTATGTCGAAGAAGTGCCAGACCGAGGCGAGCCCTGCTTCGAATTTTTCTTGAGCGCTAGTTTTTTGATCGCTCCAGATGTCGAGCGATTTCTTTTTCAAAAACGCACCAACCGGGCTCTTTTCGGGGTCTTTCGATGCATCAGTGGCAACAAAATCTCTGGGAGCCACTGCGAAAATTACAGTCTTAATTTGCGGACGAGTCTTCACTGTGTTCGTCAGCAAATAATACGCATCGGAAGCCATACAGCCACCGA
Organism: Candidatus Melainabacteria bacterium; assembly: GCA_014380105.1. Lineage (GTDB taxonomy): Bacteria > Cyanobacteriota > Vampirovibrionia > Obscuribacterales > Obscuribacteraceae > QKMZ01. The sequence continues at coordinate 3,497 of JACMKL010000222.1, read as the reverse complement.
TAGACATGTCGAGCAAACTATGTTTTTTGCCGGAAATTTCAGAAAGTTTTGACTGCAAATAATCGCAGCGCCCGTAGCTATACACTTCATGACCAAGTGTTGGCGCTGGTCTGTTTGCTACCAGCGCATCTGCGCAACTAAACGAAGCTTGCGAAAGTGACGACCCGATCGTCAAAACATCAGGATTCGTCCACGGCAATGCCAGACGTTCATTTTTAATTGCCATGCCATTTCGGTCGCGAGGCGTGTATCCGCCCATCTTCACAGCATGCAATGGTTTTGTCGTTTTGAGTGTGAGATCAACTACGCACAGCCAAATGAATACCCAGATTATTGTGCAACTCAGCAGGCGCACATTGAAAAAGCTACGCAATCCAGAATTTGTTTTGGTCGAGACATCCGCATCTTGCGAAGCCCCGGAGTCAACGTTAGAACTCGTTGCTGTGGTCATAATTGTGCCGGTCAATCCTCAGCTGATTCTAAAAGAATCGCTCACCGGCGGACTTTCACCGGTTGTCACTATGTTGAGGATACTAGCATGCACGGCGGCAGTTGAGCCTTTCGCGCGTTTAAGGTTTGTATTGGGCGAGGGAAGTCGGATCGCCTCACCAGCCACTATTAGTCTGCGTTGCGGTTGCGTTGTGCATAGCCACGGAATGTTGCCCAAACAGGTGTATCTTGAAAATAAGTGTCTTCAGTCATAGTTCTTTCGACTTCAGCAGCCTTTTCTTGTTTTTGTACTTCGACTGGTTTGTTAGCTTGGATCATGTATTCAGGCATAGTAACGAAACCTCATTTCTGAAGGGAGAATCGATAGATATCGGTAACAGGGTGTCGATTGATTTCGACAAGGACATTGTCAAGGAGAGAGCGTGAAGAACGCGTGAATCACGTATTGACCCTAATAATCTATTTTGCGGCTGTAAAATAGGGGGCACTTTGGAGTTGGTTTATATGTCCCACAAGGCTTTGCGGCAATCATCCCGCATTGAGCTGAAGCAAACCCTCACGCATTTACGCTCCCAGCTGCGTGAAGATGCCCCAAATTTTAAAGCGCCCATCCAATCTTCTATAGAGTATTTAAACTCCCAGGAAGCCGTCCAGAGCCTTGAGGCTGACCCGTACTGGCCAAAGTGGAACAGTCCCTGGTGGCACATGACCCTGCTCTTCGAGATGGGTCAAACCGACCTTATTCCTGACCAGATACTGACAATCTTTAAATCTGTCTCCGCTTCACATTACTTAGATGTGTTTCCACTTAGAGAAGAAGAAATTCCACCTGGCTGCGACACGACCAGAAACATCTTCTGTCACTGTGCGTTGGGAACCGCTCTTCAGATTTTCGAAAGCGCCGGATACAAGGCTGACGACATAGTGCCCTGGGTGCGTCAGTGGTTTGCGCGCTATCAGTTGGATGATGGCGGCTACAACTGTGACGAAGCCGTTTATTTGAAGGACACACCGCGCTCATCAATTGTCTCTACTCTTCCAATGCTCGAAACCCTCCTATCTTTCGGCAAAGAACGGCTGACAGCAGCAGATCTGAGCATATTGGATAAGGGGGCGAAATATCTGTTGGCGCGCCGTCTTTTCAAATCACTCAGCAAACAGGATGCCGTCATTGACGAGCAATTTCTACAACTTACTTTTCCGCGCTTTTATGACTATGACATTTTGCGCGGTCTATCGTTTGTATCGAGTCATGCGCGCCTGCTTGAAACATCGATAAATTGGCGAGATATAGTGGAAGTTTTTAGACTGCTGGAGTCAAAAGTGATAAACGATACTCTTACAGTAGAGCGGGCGTTTTTTGCCGATAAAACAACTTTGGCAAAAGAACCAGATGGTGAGTGGCGCAGAGGAAATCAAGCCAGTGTATTTCCACTGCTGTTGGAAGTCGGGAAGGTTGGCTTCCCATCAATATTTTTGACGCGCAAGTTTGCGACTGTTGTTGAAAACTTGATCGGTTTAAATGAGCGCGATTTGATCAGGTTTGAATAGCTCTAAAAATGTTTGGAATAAAATTCTGAGTTATGCGTTGTAGATATTGAAAGTCGAATTTGTCATCAGGAGCACGTTATGCGTCCAAAATTATTGCCCATTATTCTCGTTGCGGTTTCGACAGTTGTCGTACTGGAAGTTGCTGTAAAAATGAGCGGAAATTGCCCGACATCTCACGGAGGTGGGAAAAGTTGCTCTAAAACAGTCGCCAGCGCTCCTGTTGAAGGAATAAGCCAGGTAACAGAGCAAAGCTTCAAATCCGATGTCTTGGAGGCAAAGGAGCCCGTTTTGGTGGATTTTTATGCAACCTGGTGTGGACCTTGTCGGCAAATGTCACCGATCGTGGACCGGCTTGCGAAGTCATATTCGGGCAAAGTGAAAATCTACAAAGTCGATATTGATAATTCCCCGGAACTGGCGAAGCGTTATTCAATTGCGTCAATTCCGGCAATCAAGATTTTTAAGAGTGGTGAAATTGTTGATGCGTCACTGGGTGTTACCTCAGAGGAGTCTCTTAAAGGAATGCTGGATAAGGCTCTTTAGTCTGTGTCTATGAGATGAAAAACTAGAGGGCGAGTTGACGTTCGGAGCCAAGAAATCTCAGCAAAGAGAAGTAGAAGAGTGGGTGAATCTTTATTCCACCGAACTCTACAACTACTGTGTAGTGCGTTTACATAATCGCCAGGATGCAGAAGATTTAGTGCAAGTTACTTTTTTGAAGGCTTATAAAAATGTCGAAACGCTCAAGCCAAGCTCAAATATCAAAGCGTGGTTGTTTACAATTTTGCTCAATAACATTCGAGATCATCTTCGTAAGCTAGGGCGACAACCGGAGACTCTAGAATTGGCATCGGAACAAGAATTAGAAAATACCCTTGTGGATTTGTCGAATAATCCGGAAGAGGCGCTAATTAAGAAGGATACGATGACGAGACTGGCGTTAGGAATTGCAGCTTTGCCTGATCATTTCGCTTCGCCACTCATTTTGCGAGAAGTCAGAGAAATGTCTTACCAGGAAATTGCCAGCATGCTTTCAATTCCGGTTGGTACCGTAATGTCCAGGCTCTCACGCGCTCGCAAGATGTTGGTCAATTATATGAATCAGGATGCAGCACTCGATAAGTCTTCGGTACAGGGAGAGTGATTCAATGAATTGCGATGATGTAACTGAGTTGATTAGCGCCTTTGCAGATAATGAATTGTCTCAAGAAAAACTTTCTTTGCTCAATTCACACACCGCATCTTGTTCTGATTGTTCAAAATATCTCGATGAAGTGAAAGAGCTAAGCGGTCAGATCAAACAAGTGGCATCCTTAAGCCCGCCTTCATCTGATTTTCAGGCACGCATAATTGATTCTTTGAATGATCAGATAAAACATATGCACCGCGGGCAAAAATCTAGACGTCCGGCTTCAATCATTTTTGCTGTTGCTGCCTCGTTTTTCGTATCTATTGCAGGTGCGTTAATCTGGGCGGATTTGAATAAACCGTCATTG
>JACMKL010000221.1 GCA_014380105.1 Candidatus Melainabacteria bacterium | reverse complement strand
TGCTTCAAGAGAGCCTGTACTACTTAATCCGTTCTTCCGAGGACAGGGTAAAGACGCGAACAATATGTTCGTTGTAGGGACGACCGGTGCCGGTAAATCTTTCGCTGTGTCGATGATGATTCTGCGTCTCTTACCGCTTGGTTGCCGATTTGTATTGATTGATAAAACAGTCGACAAAAATGGTGCCTATCGCTTCATCACAAAATTGTTGGGACCGGAAATGTGCGCTTATGTAGACTTAGGTCCATCCTCTGGCTACATCCTCAATCCGTTCGACCTGGGTCCGGAAGATAAGCCGGGTGACCCATCTGCAGATAAAGTTTCAACCTTACTTTCGCTTCTCGACTTGATGTTGGCTCCAGAAGGACGCGAAGAATTGAACGTTGAAGAGAAATCTCTTCTTGACGGTTTGATTCGTGTCGCCTACATGGACGCGCAATTTAGAGAGACTATTCCGACCATGTCCGACCTGGCAAGAGTGACAGCTCAAGCCGCTGCCGACGAAGTCGACCCGGTACAGCGCGATCGCTTACAGATGTTTGCTAGAGGTCTTTCACTGTTTACACGACAGGGTGCATTCGGTGGATTGGTTGACGGATTCACCAATATTGACACCGAAAAACTCTTCATCGTATTTGATACCAGAGAAGTAAACGAGCCTAGACTGGAAAGAATTGCGGTGTATATGCTCGCCGAATTCATTAGACGGAGAGCCGCGGAATGTAAGTTGCGTCGAATTCGTTTTGCAGCTATTATCGACGAAGCCGCGACATTGATGCGATTTAAGGCTGGGGCGAGACTGCTGGATGACCTTTCCAGAAGAGCTCGACACTACGGTATGATGCTTGTTTCGATCACGCAGCAATTGAAAGACTTTTTCAAACAGGCAGAGCAAGCGGACTCTGTCGTAAAAAACTCACACATGAAATTGATCTTGCGGCAAGATGCGTCTGACCTACGCACGCTAAAAGAAGCATTGAGACTGAGTGACGCTGAAGTCAGCGCCATCGAGAATTTTTCCAAGGACGAGGAGAAGAGAAGGGATAGTCAGCTCCTATTAATCGTAGGATCTGTGCACGGAACGATTCGATTAGTGCCGAGCCCAATGGACTACTGGATTTGCACTTCAGAACCGATTCGAGATATCCCAAGACGCGAGGAAATGATCAAGGAGGTAAAACTCAAGAATCCTAACCTGAGCGAAACCGACGCCTGCCGTCAATCCGTGTATTATCTTGGATTGCAACATGACGGTTAATGCCGTTCTCACTTGAAAGGTCAAGCCGATGGAGAAGCTCTTTCGTCCCAATAAATGGTTCGTTTTGTTTTGTGGTTCTTTGATTGCTGTGTGGCTAGGATTGCAATATGTTAGCAACGCTAGAATTGAAGAAGCCTCAAAGATACTAGCTCTTGAAGTTTTTGATTGGAGCTGGCCGGAAAAAGTTTCATCGAAAGTTGAAATTACCGGTGTATCGATTTTGAACAAAGGCGAAAACGAAGCAAAAGTGCGAGTCAGGGGCAAGCAAGAATTTGTGCGCCTGGTAAATGCAGATTCGCAAAGTAAAAATGACGAAGGAAACTCCAACGTGCAGATACCACCCAGTGATTCTGCCGTCGTTCTCACGCTCTACCGCTCAAATCGCAATTGGGTCCTCGGAAAAGTGGAGTTTGACTAATGTATTGGAGAATAAGAAGAGTTAGTCCCGAGCACGTAATTAAAACTTACGGTGTTCATGCAGCGCTTGCTGTCAGTCTTTTGTGCAATGCGGTGCTGATGGTCACGCGTCCAAATCCGCAAAAACAAGTCTCTGGTGAAATGAAAACCAACCTTGATGTTTTTGCTCGCAATGTCACTCAGCACATTCTCGACACTAGCTTCATCAGCTATGAAGCATCAACTCGAGCGCTATTACCGACCGGCCCTGTGCCGGGCGAGTTGTCGGCTGCTGTGGTGGCACTTCTAAAACAGCGCGAGCAATTGCCAAAATCTGGTGAAGACTTAAAGGCGACAGCTCGCACTCTGGAATCTCAGCGCCAAGTCTGTGCTGTGCGAATTGATTCAGTGGCGCAAGGCGAGCCGGATGCGAACAGTCACATGCCTATCGATGTAAGTGGCGTGGTGGCAATTCACTCCGCCGATGAAAGTGTTTCCGGCAATCCGGTGCCGTTTCGTTTTCAGTACAAAGTCGGTATGGCGACCAATCCAAACACGCCTGGTGTCACGCGCCCAATCGTTATTGACTTCAAGGATTTGTCTGCCGGTCGATAGCTTAAACATCGTAGTTTAATTAAGCAATCAAAATCGATGAGCCTTTTTTTCTGAAAGCTTCCAGATGCTTCTCTTCAATAGAAGTATCGGTAATGATTGTGCTGATTGCGGATATGTCTGCGACTTTGTAAGGCGAGACGCGGTTGAATTTTTGTCCTTCTGCGAGCACCAGGGACTCAGCAGAGCGCTCCATCATGGCCTGTTTAACTAACGAATCATCATAATTAGATACTGTGGCACCATATTGAAGGTCAAGGCATTCCATACTAATCAAGCAAAGATCGGCTTGAATACTAGATATTTCTCGAATGGTTTGCGGTCCAAATGTAAGCAACATGTCAGGCACCACTTTTCCGCCTAGCACGCGAACGTCGAGTCGTGGCAATTCAGAAAGTCTCATTGCTGTTGGCAAACAGTTGGTAATAAAGGTGGCAACCAGATCCGGGCGTAAGTGTGCAGCAACTTGTGCCGTTGTTGTACCGCCATCTATAAAAATGACTTGTCTGTCTTTTATAAAAGAAGCGGCGCGTTTTGCAATTGCGTTTTTTTCTGTGGCAGATTGTTTTTCGCGTTTTGAAAACTGAAAAATTATTTTCCCAACCGGCAGCGCCCCACCATGGACGCGTTTCAACAAACCGGCATCAGCCAGATCTTTGAGGTCTCGCCGAATGGTGTCCTCGGACACTCCCAGGTTATTTACTAATTCTGCCGAAAGGACGCGCCCCTTTTCGGAAAGAGCTTCTAAAATGCGATTCTTGCGTTCATCGTTAAGCATTGAGCATACTTGGGGTTGTCAGTGCGGGTTTTTGCGTGTATTATCTGGAGTGTGCTGGTTTTTGCCGGTATATGCAGTGATTATAGGTGGTCTTATGCTTCAATTCCAAGCTCAGGGAAAGATTTCAGGTTCTAAATCAGGACAAAAGCGTCACCCTCAGGACAAGACTTCTCAATCAGGCAAACAACAAGTGTATAAATTAGCCGCAATCGACTTAGATGGTACTCTCCTCAATCCCGAACGCCGAATTTCAGATGAAAATCGCGCTGCTGTCGAGAAGTTGCTGGCAAACGAAGTAGAAGTAGTACTCGCTTCCGGTCGCAGACACGACGACATTTATAGATTTCATAAAGAGTTGGGACTGAAAACCCCAATCCTTTCATGCCACGGTGCTCTGGTAAAAGATCCGTTCTCAAATGAGGTTTTTTGCACCCGTCCGATCGAACAAGACCTCGTCCTGTTTCTCCTCAAAGAAGCCCTGGAAGTCGGTCTATCGTGGGTCGTTTACGACGAAAAGGGTGTGCATCTTTGCCATTCGGAATTCTGGATCAATGAATACATTCGGCGGACCGACTTCGGTTGCCCGACGACATACAAAGCAATTTCTGATTACGATTTGACCCATGCCGAGAAAGTAAATTGGATGGGCGAACCGGAAGCTATCCAACAACAGTTTCGTCGCATGAATGAGCTTTTCAAAGGTAAATTGACTTGCGTAGTCACGGATCCGGATCATTTGGAATTCACTCTGCATGGCGCTGACTAAGCTTCTGGTTTGATTGCATTGATAGATGTACTC
>JACMKL010000220.1 GCA_014380105.1 Candidatus Melainabacteria bacterium | reverse complement strand
TTGCATCCAGGTCAGGTGATTGTGGGGAACGTCTTCACGGGGGTAAAACGCGTAAATCAGCGTGTTGGAAATAGCGAAAACAATCATCAAGAGGATGAAAAAACCTTTAAACTCTTTCCAAAGCACACGCATAAAAAGCGCAAGTTTCTGCGCTTTCTTTTTGATGTTCGAAGATAGAGTTGGCTTTGAAGACACTGAACTCTGGGAACTTTGGTTGCTGTCGAGAGTCAAGTATAACGCAGGAGTCAATGTTAGCCCATTCTAATTTAAAGGTATAATTTCCCCGTCGGTCGTGAAACTTTACACATGTAAAGTAGCGAGCATGATATTATTTTCGGGCTGTCAATGTAGGTTTTCATGCGCGCAAAATTCATTGCCCATTCCATGAAACAAACGAGCATCGCAATTGCAGTTGCAGTTGCGTCGATATCAGCACCGTATTCGGTGATTGCTGCCGAGACAGAAAATGTTTCCGCTGAACCAATTTCAATTGCTGCAGTGTCACCAGCTCCGGTGGTGCATGTCGGTAATTTTGAGCGTGTTTCATCAAAGCTCTATCGCGGCGGCGCTCCATCAGCGACTGCGCTCAAAGAATTGAAAGAAGCAGGCGTTAAAACAATTGTCAATCTTCGCTACCCTGGTGGTGCTTCGGCAAAAGAAGAAGTTAACGCGAAAAATGTCGGACTCGAATACTTCAATGTACCAATGGGCTACACTGAGCCCAACATGAAGAAGGTGGCTAGCGTCCTGGATATTCTCCATGACCCGACAAAACAACCTGTCTACATTCATTGCATGCAAGGTGCCGATCGCACCGGAATGATTTGCGGCATCGAGCGCATTATCGGTGACAATTGGCAGTACGACAAAGTCTATACAGAGATGCGCGGACACAAGTTTAAGCCATTCCTCATTCCGATGAGACGTTGTGTTCAAGCTTTTGCTACAGGCAAATATGTCTACACCGAACGTCAGGGCATTAGCGTTGCAGGCATTAATACCAAGCCTGTCGCTCAGCTGGCTTCTGATAAATCAGCACAAGTTCACTAGTGCCTAGATTCATTAGCGCACAATCAGCCTGCTCAGCACCGAGTGTGGTGCCTCAGTTATGCTCGTGGCAGTTTTCTTCACGCTGGAATTTAATTAGGCTTTTTAACTTCGTTCCACAATGCTTGTTCGTCATAGCTATCGTTTGTGGTTTCTGCGGGACCAAACTCACGGATAACTGAATTGCGACGGTTGGCTTCCAGAGACATCATGCCTGGATCTAAGTCATACAGCCGATAGAGAGGGTCAAGTGACGTTTTGATTTGCATCAAAATGCTTTCAACTTCGGTGCCGATTAACTGAAACGCAGCTTTAGCCTGTGGAGTGCTGGCATGTGTATCGATATCGTCAGCCAGCCTGACCAGGCGGTCAGTCTCCTTGACCAGTTTCGTCAAAAGTTGCAGCACCGAGATTTCGGTCGTGCGTTTGTCTTCGTAGGCCATTTGCTTTCCTCTCCTACTATTAAATCACTTGCCTGCGATAGACGACAGCCCTTGCACCCAAGTTTGAGCATTTGACCCGTGCATTTAATTCTGAGATCATAGCCACCAGCAAGGCGTTTCATCCCGCGGTAGGCAGCGTTTTCTCGCTGTCAGCGTCCCGAACAGGAGTGGTTTTTGTGCCAGGCTCCTCATCTTGAATCAATTTATGAACAATATTCCGGAATCGAACAACCAGACCCCTCTCCTTGAGATCCAGGGTTTGAAAACTGTGTTTCCAACCGAAAACGGTTTGGCTGTTGCCGTGGATGATTTGGGTTTCTCCCTCAAAAAGGGTTCAGTCCTTGGCATCGTGGGTGAGTCCGGTTGCGGAAAGTCGATTACATCACTTTCGATATTGAGACTCGTCCCCCCGCCTGGAAAGACTGTCGCCGGTAAAATTCTTTTTGAAGGCCACGATTTGTTGACACTGTCAGAAGCACAAATGCGATCTGTACGTGGCAATCAGATTGCTTTGATTCCACAGGATCCGATGACGTCCCTGAATCCGGTCTACACGATTGGCGACCAGATCATGGAAGCGATCGAGCTGCATCAAAAAGTGGATAAAAAAACAGCGCGCCAGAGGGCGATAGAAGTGCTTGATCAGGTGCGCATTCCGCAAGCGGCTGCGCGGGTTGATGACTATCCACACCAATTTTCCGGTGGCATGCGCCAGCGCGTCATGATCGCGATGGCACTTTCGTGTACACCAAAATTATTGATCGCCGATGAGCCTACGACTGCACTGGATGTCACTGTACAGGCACAAATTTTAGATTTATTGCGCAGCATTCAACGCGATCAGGGCATGTCCATCCTTCTTATCACTCACGATCTTGGTGTGGTCGCTGAAATGTGTGACATGGTGGCAGTCATGTATGCGGGGTCGGTCGTTGAGATGGCGACTGTAGGCGACCTTTTCAAGAATCCGCTGCATCCTTACACTATCGGACTGATGAACTCCTTGCCGCGTCGAGGAAATACACGCCTGACACCTATACAAGGCCAGCCACCTAGCCTCGTCGATCTGCCACAAGGTTGCAGATTCGCCGACCGCTGTTTGCTGGTTGAACCGAAGAGCAGAGAAGCTGTACCGCCATTGGAGGAAAAAGCTCCGGGGCATTTCGTTCGCTGCGCTGTCGTCACGGGACCCACTACAGACATTCGACTAATTCCACAAGAGGTGCATTGAGATGGCGAGCGATAGCGCGACCAGAGCGAAGAAAACATCGACGGAAGCAAACGCAAAGACCAATGCAAGCTCTAAAGTTGCAGCAAGTGCGAAGACAGTTACAAGTAAAACGGTGAAGACCGAGATGCAAGCAAAAGACATTTTCAGAATACCGACGACGGTTCAAACTAGAAAACTAGAACAAGATTGGATCGCTAAATGCGACCCTAATTGGGGACAAGTTTTGATGGAAGTAGCCGGTCGTGGGGCTGCAGAAGCAGCTTTCGAAGCCTGGGACGAGCGCAGAGGTTCGGTTGCGATATTCTGCGGACGCGGCAACAATGGTGGCGACGGTTTTGTGGTGGCTCGTTATTTGCACCTCTGGGGCGTGCCAGTGCATGTCTGGTTGGTCGGAAACACCAAAGGGCGCGGCGCTGGTTTAGATCAATCAATGACCACGCCGGAAGCCAGCACCAATCGCGATATTTTGAAGAAACTCGACGTTGAGGTTCGTTCGTTCTCAGCAGATTTAGCTTCGAATTTCTTTGACACACCTGATGGTAAGGCGCTTTCGTCAAGCGTATCGGTTGTGGTTGATGCACTGCTTGGTACCGGTATTGACCGCGACGTTGACTCGATGTTTTTGCATGCAATAGAAATGATCAATGGTGCCGACGCCACTGTTATTTCAGTAGACTTACCATCCGGAATTAACTCTGATAGCGGCCAAGTGATGGGAGCCGCTGTACAAGCCCATGCGACAGTCACTTTTGGACACGCAAAGCCAGGCCTTCTAAACTTTCCTGGTGCTGAATATGCAGGCGAATTACGTGTAATCGATATTGGACTGCCTACACCGGCTGAAGAAAAGCCAGTAATTCGTCTGACTTCAGTAGAACGTGTTTGCGACATTCTTCCTGTCCGTGAAGCAAATTCACACAAAGGTACATTCGGTTATTTGCTCACTATTGCTGGCAGCTTGGGAATGTCTGGTGCCACCATGATGGCTACAGAAAGTGCGATGCGAGTGGGAACCGGACTTTGTGTTTTGGCTACTCCGGCGTCTCTGGTGCCAAACCTTCCAGCTGGTGAGATTATTTATCGCCCTATTGCCGAAACTGATGAGAAGACAATTTCCGCTAAGGCATTCTGGGACCTCGAAAAGGATCTCGACAAAGCGACTGCAATTGTTCTCGGACCTGGACTTTCTACGAACGAAGAAACAGTAGCTTTCGTGGCTAAGTTTCTCTCGAAAGTTTTGGATCGGTCGACTGAAGTTCCTTGCTTGATCGATGCTGACGGACTTAACTGCATTGCTGAAAATACAAAAGTATTTCCAGAAGATGCGCGTCACATTGTGATCACCCCTCATCCAAAAGAACTGGCAAGACTTCTAGATCTGTCCACTTCCGAAATTCAGAAAGATAGAATTTCTTCTGCAGTTAGAGCGGCAGAAAAATTCGGATGTATTGTCGTGTTGAAAGGTGCTCATAGCGTAGTTGCCGATCCTGACGGTAATGTTTTCATTAATCCGACTGGCAATCCTGGTATGGCCACTGCGGGATGCGGAGACGTTTTGTCGGGCATTATCGGCGGACTATTGGCTCAAGGTGTGGAGCCTTTTGAGGCTGCTATCGCTGGTGTCTATTTACATGGAAGAGCAGGCGATATTGCTGCTCATTCCACTGGCACTGCATCAGTTATGGCTGGTGACTTAGTCAGAAGTATTCCTGACGCAATGATAAGCGTGCAGGACGAATTAGCGAGCGAGTTGGAAATGATGCTTGAACCGATGTAAGAAAGAACAGAGGCGATCTGCCTCTCTTACTTCGCAAATTTTGTGCGATTTATTTTGATGAATTTAATTTCGGCATTTCAACTGATGGTGAGAGCGTCTGCAAAATTACGTCGGCATAGGCCGCATGACCAGCATCACTTGGGTGTATGCCATCAACCACAAACGACTCTGGTTTGAGGCCTTTCTTGGCGAGATTCTCAGACCATGCTGCGACATCGGCGAGAGCAATCACGCCGAGATTTTGTTGCGCAAGATTTCTGAGAAATCTTGTATATGGTGCGCTCCCTCCTCCCTTTCCATCGTTTGCTTTAATGAACGAATCTAGAGGAAGGTGTGGTGCGCAGAAGAGAATGTCTGTGCCAGCTTCTTTGGCTTGTTCAATTAGAGTTGCATAGATTGTTTTTACCATCGCAGGTGGCACAAGCATGTCGTTCAAGAATTCAACGACAACCAGATCAGGCTTATCAGCTAGCACTTCACTTGTAAATTGTTTATATCGGACAAGCGTGGTTCCTCCGCCAACGCCCAAATTGCTTGCCGTAATTTGGGAATTTGGATAGCGCTTCTGAAGTCCCTTCACCACTCGATTTACAAATGATGCTGAGTCTACGCTAGTCCCTGCACCAAGGGTGATACTATCTCCCCAAAACTTGATTTTTACTGGTTGACCACTGCTCACCTTCTTTAAGAAGGACGTTAATGCGGTTTTGTTATTGCGCACTAGCGTTTTCGAAATTTGGTAGGGCTGATTAGACACGATTGGTACGATGTCTGCTGCGCTAAATAGTTTCGTTGAAGAAGAATAAACATTGAGAATTGGATATACATCGGCAGGTACAGTCGGTGGCAATGGTGCCCAATTGACTGACGTGCCTTGAATTAAAGCTACGGTGCCGTCATTTTGAACTACCACGGTGTCTACGCGATTTTGATGCACGGAATAGTCAGCCAAAATTCCGGCATCTTTTCCTGGTATGCCTTCTGAATTTGTGATCACGCCGCAGGACTGGTTAATTGAACAATTTGCTATATTGGCATTTGCACTCTCAGGCGCCGCTTTGAGTGTGATACTTCCGTCTACAACAACGAAAGAAGTAGCCAGTCGAGCATGGCGATTAGCCAAGCAATTACTCAAAATTGCAACAGCGGCTCCTGCATAGTCGCGCATAAACAAGAGCTTTTCATTTTCCACTTTTTTGGGCGGGCAGAGTGGAACCGAAACAGTGAATTCTTTGTCGGTAACGAAGTTTTTGTCACCCATTACAACTCTAAGAGGTGAAAGAATAATGCCTCTATTTTCCAGGTCCAAGCGCAGCGAAATGTCGTTGGCTTCGCCTGTCGGCGTTGTTTGATTTGGTGTTGATTCAACAGGTGCTTGAGTCGTAGCTTCAGGCGCGTCGGGGACTGCTAAATCGTCGGATGCTGAATAGCAGGGCAAAACGAGCCCAGAAGTCAAACTCAAAGCGAGTAAATTTGTTAGAAATAAGTGTCGCGAATTCAAAGGAAAATGTTCTATACAGGTGGAAACGCGTTCATTTTAGCAACGTTCGCCCTCTACAGTGCTTAAGATTGCGCTTCCGCAGCTATTTCGTGACCTGAAAAGTTCTGCATTGTAAATCAATAATTAATTTGTTCGTCTTTCGCACGAGAGTAAGTGATAAAGCGGCTTCGATTGCGGCTCCTCACTGTAATGTTCGACAAGGTGTTGATTCAGGTCTACTGCGGCTTCTGGGGACAACGTTTGTAATGCGTACTGCCCCAACCAGATGGCAATACTTGTGTGTCCTTTATATTGCCCGGAAAATCCGTAATCGTCCAATTCTTCTAAAACCCATTCTGTATCTGGTAGTTCCCATTCAACGTGCTCTCTAATTAACGAATTGCCAGTTAGCTTCAGTGCCAATGTTTGAGCCTCTTTTGAATCCTGACACGGATAGTTGAGAATCACATATTTTTGTGCTACTCGACAGAGCTCACTGAGAGCGGTTTTTCTCGAAGTTGGCTCTATATGCTCGAGAACATCTACAGCGATGACACATTCATAAGATTGATCCGCAACAGGAAGTTGCAAAATGGAACCACCTGTAGTTGCAGGGTCAACCAGGTCAATTTTTGTATTGGGTAAGAAATATCCAATTGCTCCGTCATACCCGCCAACATCTAATACAGTGCTGGCTCGAAAATTTAAAATGGCTTTAGCCACCGCATTCAGTCGAACGTAGCGGTCCCACGGAAGATTTTTCATACTAAGTGGGTTGGTAACAGATACTGAATGCACGCCCTCGCATTTCATATGCAAATGAAGACCAGGTGACATTTGAATTGGAATTTTGAAAGTCATGTTTACTTTGGAAAAAAGAAGCGCTCAAAAGAGCGCTTCTTCTAAATTATTTTGGTTGTGTTTCACAAGGCGATGTTGGTGAGCACGAGCATTTCTCACCTTCTTTATAGTTTGTGCAACAGCAGCAGCAGCAATCGCAGCCCTTACATGGTTCGCAGTCTTTTCCGTCACAACAACTAGCCGGGCAACATTCTTCAGCCATGGTTATTCTCCTTTGCTATCTCTTCTCACTATCGTTCAACAGGCACAATGCCTTTTGAAGTAAACCGATAACGCACTGATCAATAACTCGGTAATAAATCATGGTGCCACTGCGTCTTGTGGCAACAATCCCTCGGTCGGACAAACGCTGAAGTTGATTTGAAATTGCTTGGGGAGTCATGTCTACAGACACAGCCAGATCACAAACGCACATCTCTTCGACACGCGCCAATGTGTGCAAAAGACGCAGTCGCGTGTCATTGGCTAGGATTTTGAATAAATCCTCCAATTCACTAGCCTGATCGACTGTAATAGGCTCCTGTTCTGGTAACGTCACGTGCACGGGGCAGCAAGTCTGGACTGTATTAGCTACTTCGAGTTTAACCTTCATACTGCTATCTTACACTATTAAACGAGTTTGTGTAATAGT
>JACMKL010000024.1 GCA_014380105.1 Candidatus Melainabacteria bacterium | reverse complement strand
TCGATTTTGAGACAAAGACAGTTGATTTGCAAAAGGGCGACTATGCTTTTAAATTTGCGAAAGCAAGCGGAGATAAGTCACTAGACTATAGTTTCACACTCAAAGATTATGTTTGGGGTCCAGCAAACTATTCTCCGCTTGCTTCCAAAATTCTTGAAAGCTTCGATCTGAAAGCATCTCCAACCTCCGAAGCTCCAAAGGATTTCATCAAAAATATCGCAACGGCAGAAATACCTGCGCTTTTCGTTGAAAACGAACGCATATCCAAAGCCCTTACCGAAAATCCATTAGACGCTGGATTGCACGAGCAAGCAGCTCTTCTACAAGCTACCTACGGAATGTTAGAACTGGCAGGCATCCTGAGCGACACCCGCTCTTCACTTGCGCGTACTTCAGCCCATTTATCAATTGCTAAAGCCTTAAACAGCGACAAACTTTCTATCGTGGGGCAGACAGCCAACATCGCCCTGGAGGCAATGTCATGTCGTGACGGCATTGCGCTCAAACTAATTGAAGCAATAGACCAATCAAAGTTGGATTCCTCAGAAAAATCATTCTTGCGAGCAATAAAAATTCGGGCTTCAGGTGATTTTCGGTTGTTCGATCAAAATGACCACACAACCTTGGAAGCAAATCAGTATGCATTGAGATATGCACCATCAATGGGTAATGAAAAAGTTTTGCAATTCATTCGGAAAAACTATCCGGATGGAAAAATCATTTGGTTCAGAACATTAATGAGCGGCGGGTTGAATGTCCAGATGGGTCACATGATCGCTACCAAAGCTCTAAAAATGGAGATGCACGAATTTGTAAAAAATTACCAAGCGTACAAGAAGAAGGAGATCGTAGATTCTGTAGCCGTCGCGAAAGACTTAAATTTGCAACCAACTAGATGTTTAGCAAATGACTCAGACGGACCACATTTGAATGTAATCAGTTGGGATGATGTTGCGGCTACTCATGCCCGCGACATCCTGTGGGCCATTTACACGGAATGGACTTTCTATAAGTACATGTACGCCGTGAAAGAATTGGCTGACACATCAATAACGAATGCCGAAACGCTGTTTGGTGAACTTGCCCTATTTCCAGTTCCGTTAATCTTTGCTGACTTATCACCAGAAAAGAAACAGCAGTATTATGCAAGAGCACAAAACACAATTGAAAATCATCCAGAGATGATGACTGATTTTGATTGGCTCACTATCATTAGAGCTGCAAAAAAGATACCAGCCAAATCTCCAATCACACCTCCAAATGCGTGGTTTGATCCAGCTCTTCCGATGGGAACTGCATATGGTTTTAGCGGAAGAAAAGAATTTCCCAACGCCTCATTTACAGTGGAAGAATTGAGTCGTTTGCATCAACTTTGTCCGAACGATGAAAAACTTTCAAAAGAATACGCCAAGAAAAAATATGGTGATCATCCAACTCAAGAGCAGCTTGAAGAAGCCTTTGGAGCCCAACTCAATACTAATATTAGATTGATGAAAGCGGCTGCGCGGACAAATATACATGACCCTCAAAAATTCATCCCTCTCTTTGTAAAAATCTGCGCTTTAGAGCCCGACGAATATTTTGACCTCGCCAGGTATTGCGTGCTTCAAAACAGAACCGAAGAAGCAGCGAAATATTTCGAGAAAGCAATGGAAGTAGGCACCGATGCTGTCGGAAAATCGAATGACTCCGATTGGTTGATGCGTTACTACTATTCCAAGGGTCAGAAGGCAAAAGCCAAACAGATAGCGGATTTCGCAGCGCAAGTGTATTCCAACCGAGGGCTCTTAACGCTTGCAAACTACTATGAGCTTGAAAATGACCTTGAGTCTGCAGAAAAAGAACACAAAAAAATCCAGGAACGATACGATAGCTCTTCTTTTCTAGGTGCGTTCTATCTGCGAAACGCAAAGAAAAATAAGCGATACGAAGTGGAAGGCGAAAAAATAAAAGCCGAAATTTTTCCAGCAGGCCTAAAAAAAGTTGTTATTTCAGATTTCAAAGATCCACCCCGGAAGGGAGTTCGTGTTGTTTATGCTGATGAAATGAGTGTGGTTCAAGATTTAGCAAAAGATACCGTCGCTGTAGCACTTAGTGGATATGCTATCGAAAATTTAAACCAGTTATTGTTTCTGGAGCACATCGGTACAGAGCCATATTTAAACTTCATCATCTGGGATGGCAAAAAATACATGGAGACAAAGAAAATGACTGTGCAGAATAGGACAGCAGGAGCCCGTTTTGACGACTTTAAAGAAAAGCTGCAATAAACCATAATGTCAGGAATTCAAACATGGCAAAATCATTTAGCCAATTTATTTCGACATTGGTATCAAGAGGTTTAACATGAAAGTCTTTATCGTACACGCCCACCCAGAGCCCAAGAGTTTCAACGGCGCACTTTTAGACATTGCAGTTAAAACCTTTGAGGAAAAAGGGCATGAAGTGCGGGTCTCAGACCTCTATCAAATGAATTACAATCCAGTTTCCGACCGGAAAAACTTCACAACCGTCAAGGATGGCGAATACTACAAACAACAAATCGAAGAATTGCATGCAACTGAATGTGGTGGCTTTGCTAAAGACGTAGAATCTGAAATGCAAAATCTTGAATGGTGCGACTTGCTTATTTTTCAATTCCCATTATGGTGGTTTGGACTGCCTGCGATTTTGAAGGGCTGGGTTGATCGCACTCTCGCGATGGGACGTACTTACTCAAGGAAAATACTTTACGATACCGGTCGATTTAAGGGGAAGAGAGCATTTTGCTCAATAACCACTGGCGGACCTGCCGCGACCTACTCTACAGGCGGAAGCCACGGAGACTTACATTCAATTCTCCGTCCAATTAATCACGGCATTTTTGAATTTGTGGGCTTTGAAGCGCTTGAATCGCATGTTGTATTCGGTCCTGCTCATCTGACTGACGAACAGCGCAAAGGTGAGCTGGATAGATATAGGGAGAAAATATTGAGTTTCTCGTGAACATCTACTCACTTTCAAGCTCAGCAATTTAGAACTATTTTTCAAGTGGATATGATCGGATTCTATTTTTAGGAGCCGCTCTCTCATGGTTTTTCGGATATCTCGACTCAAGACTGCCCTGTCCGCCGCAGGCATAATCTTGGCAACAACAACGGTCGCCGCCTTCGCACAGACTGACGATAAGGCTGCCACGCCTGACGCTGCCATGCCGGAAATCAAATACGAGCTCGGCAAACAACCTCTGAAAGAACATCCGGGCGGTGCTTCAAACGAAGCGACAGCGAAGAATTTTCCGATTTCAAAGGGACTAGCGGGCGTCTCGATGTTCTTAAAACCGGGCGGTCTGCGTGAATTGCACTGGCACGCCAACGCAGCCGAATGGGCATATGTAGTCGCCGGTCACTGCAGAATCACAGTCATTGATCCGGAAGGCCATTCTGAAATCAAAGATTTTGGTCCCGGAGATGTCTGGTATTTCCCTCGCGGACACGGACACTCTATCCAGGGAACAGGTAATGAAGAATGCCATTTCATCCTGGTATTCGATAGCGGATATTTCTCTGAATTTGCAACGTTCAGCGTCAGTGATTGGCTCGCTCAGACGCCGCCTGATGTTTTGAGTAAAAACTTTGGCATGCCTGTTTCTGCCTTTTCCAACATGCCCAAGAAAGAAGTCTACATAAGCCAGGGTCCAGTTCCAGGTCCACTGCCACTCGATCCGGCAGCTGGTACCGAAAATCCTCCACCACTCACACATCGCTTCAGACTTGGTTCAAAAATTCCAAAAGTAACTAGTGGTGGTAGCTTCAATCTGGTTGATCAAAAGCAATTCCCAATTTCGACTACGATGTCGGGTGCGATTTTGAAAATGAAACCATACGCAATGAGGCAGTTGCACTGGCATCCAAACGCTGACGAATGGCAGTATTACATCGCCGGCAAAGCACGAATGACTGTGTTTGGGTCACAAGGACGCAAGATCACACGCGACTTTGGACCTGGCGATGTCGGTTATGTTCCGATGGGATATGGACACTACATCGAGACAATCGGTGACAGCGAGTGCGAGATGTTAGCGGTATTCAATTCCGGTCATTACGAAGAAATTTCGCTAACGGAATGGCTTGCGAAAACACCTAAGGCTGTGCTCGAAACCAATTTCAGCGTGTCTCCCAATATCATCGACGGATTGCGCAGTGGTGAGCAACTATTCAGCAAACCTAAAGCGCCGGTTGCGATACCTTAATGCGTTCGCTCCCGCTATAAATATTGAAGCGACCATCTCGAACAAATCCGAGCAGAGTGATGCCAGTGTTTTTGGCGAGTTCGACTGCCAGGCTGGAAGGCGCACCAACTGCGGCAACAATAGTAATTCCTGCATGAGCAGCTTTTTGGACAAGTTCAAAGCTTGCCCTACCACTGAGTAAAAGAATTCTTTGCGACAACGGTAAGTTATCGTGAAGGAGCTGTGATCCTAGTAGTTTGTCCAAGGCATTGTGACGACCAACGTCTTCGCGCAGATCAATCAACAGACCATCAGAATTAAATAGGGCTGAGGCGTGAACGCCACCAGTGGCATCGAAATCTTCCTGCCAGCTGCGCAACATACCGGGCAGTGATGAAATAACATCTGATGCAATTGTAAGCGTATCTGTCGGTACTTTATATTCGCAGCGCTCCATCACAGCTTCAATCGTCTTCTTGCCACAGACGCCACAGCTGGAAGCTACAAACGAATGCCGGTCGAGACTTTTGAAATCGACGATAACATCATCATTTAAAACAACTTTGACGATGTTGTTTTTTTCCGCCGTGATAATTCCAATGTCAGACTGTTTGGTGATAATTCCTTCAGTAAATAGAAAACCGGTAGCCAATTCCGAATCGTTGCCTGGCGTGCGCATTGTGACTGCCACAGACCGCTTTACTCTGATACCGTCAATTCTGACTTCGATTTGAATTTCTAATGGTTCTTCAACGGAAAGACTGTCCGTAAAAATCTCGGTGCTGTCACCACGCACGCGTTGCGTTTCTACCAGAACAATATTTTGACCACTATCGCCCGAGTTCATCTAATTCACAACTCCGTCTGATTCTTCCTTTTCGGACAATTTAATATCGATGACAATCCGTTTCATTGTGGGTTGGTCAGATTGTTTACTGAAGTCACCAATCCCACAAAGTACATTGCATTCGGGCATGTAGCCTGCCGCGCAACCCCTCGGAATATTGTACTTAACGGCCGTGAAGCCCTTCAAATATCTTTCGCTGCCATCTTTGGCATAGCTGGTGATATCAATTGTGGAGTAATCATCCAGACCTCTTTCGAGCATATCTTCACTGTTCAAGAACACCAGTTTTCGCAAATTTTTGACACCGCGATAACGATCATTGTCAGAATAGATTGTTGTGTTGAACTGATCGTGTGAGCGCACGGTGCAAAGCAGAAGTTTACCTTCTGGTGGCAAAGTATCCATTAATGGTGCGGATGAAAAATTTGCTTTCCCTGTAGGGGTCAAGAATGTTAATTGACGCGCTGGTTGACCAACACGAAAACCAAGAGGTTGCCTGACTCTCCGATTGAAATCCTCAAATCCAACTAGTGCTTCCGACATCACATCCCGGACCAAATCATAATTGTCCATATACTTTTGCCATGAAGTCTTCGAGTTTACTAGTGTCGCCTGAGCGATACCACAGATGATGGCGCACTCGGATTTGAGATATTCTGAAGCTGGCTTTTTCAGTCCTTTGGACAGGTGCACCATGCTCATCGAATCTTCAACCGTAACCTGTTGCGGTCCAGATGTTTGCTCATCCACCTCGGTCCTACCCAAACAAGGCAAAATAAGCGCTTCTTTACCGTGCACAATGTGACTACGATTGAGTTTGGTGCTAATTTGCACGGTCAGCGGGCAGCGTCGCAACGCTTCGAAAGTGTAGGCAGTATCAGGTGTTGCAATGGCAAAATTACCGCCCATGCCAACAAAAACTTTTACCGCACCAGTCTGCATGCCTTCAATTGTCCTGACAGTGTCTAAGCCCTGCTGACGTGGCGAAGTAATGTTGCAGGCAGCATCCATTTTGGCCAGCCATTCTTCCGGAGGTGCATGGTGAATGCCACAAGTACGATTGCCCTGGACATTACTATGTCCACGAATAGGACAGGGACCGGCGCCTTCACGACCAATGTTGCCGCGTAGAAGTAAAACATTCACCATTTCTCTAATGGTGTCAACGCCATACTCATGCTGCGTAATACCAAGGCACCAACTAATGATACAGGCGTTGGCTTGTCGATAAATTTCAGCAGCCTTTATGATTTCATTGCGCGTCAACCCTGACTGAATTTCAATATCGGCCCAAGAGGTTTGCTCGCAGGCAATCTTGTATTCTTCAAAACCAGCGGTATGAGCATCTATGAAAATCTTGTTGATTACACTTTGGTCGCTAGCCCACTGCTCAAGCAGATATTTGCCCATTCCACGCATGACAGCGAGGTCACCACCAATTCTCGGTTGCATATTTAGTGAGCTTGTTTTGGTTGCTTTAAATAGCAGCATATCCATAATATCGTGGGGCGTGATCGCATTGGTTGCAGCGACTTCTATTAGCGGATTGATATGCACAATTTTCATATCGCGTTCTTTCACGCCTTCGCCAAGTGCAGTCAGCATGCGTGGTGCATTGGTAGCAACGTTGACGCCTATTACAAAGACAGCATCAGCCTTATGCCAATCATCAAGATCGACGGTGCCTTTCCCGGTACCAATAGCCGCTTTCAACGCACGCCCACTAGCTTCGTGGCACATATTTGAGCAATCAGGTAAATTATTAGTGCCAAATTCGCGAGCGAATAGTTGATAGAGAAAGGTAGCTTCGTTTGAAAGTCGTCCAGAGGTATAAAAGCTTGCCTCATTCGGTGACGACAGCGTCTTCAAATGTTTTCCAATCAGTGCAAAAGCGGCGTCCCAGCTAATCGGATCGTAATGATCGGTAGCCGAGTTATAAACCATAGGCTCAGTCAGTCGTCCCTCGTTTTCGAGTTCAAACTCACTCCAATCGGTAAGTTCGCTCACACTATGCTTTGCGAAAAATTCTCGTCCGACACGCTTTGAAGTCATTTCCCAGGTGACGTGCTTAATTCCATTTTCGCAAATGTCCATTTTCAGACCTTTGCGATCGTCCGGCCATGCACATCCTGGACAATCGTAGCCACCATTTTCATGGTTCATTTGAAAGATCGCTTCGACACCTTGCACGATCGCTTTTTGTTCGACCAAGATTCGACCAACGCTCAATGCTGCACCCCATGCGGCTGCAGGATGAGTGTAATTTTTCTGCGAAAATTTTGCTTCCTTCTTTTTTCTGACCGCTTTCTTTTCGCCGGAATTTTCGTCTTTCATCTAGATCGCCTTTGGTTCAAATTGATTCCATTCTAAACCAACTGGTAGAGAATGGTGTAATCAAAAACAACCCCAAAAGGTATTAAAGCTATTCGCCGTTTCTCTTAAAGGCTGAGAG
>JACMKL010000219.1 GCA_014380105.1 Candidatus Melainabacteria bacterium | reverse complement strand
TCGAAATTGTTCGACCAGAAAGTTGGTTTGCGTTGCGAATATCCTGATTCAGTGTGGACCTTTTTAATTACGGTGCCACCAAATGATCCAACTGGAAAACGTCGTGTTGATCAAATTATTGATCGTTGGATTGGCGACAAAAACCTTCCAACTTTTAACTCACGCACTTCAATTCGTCAAATTGAATTGATTACAGCAACTAGATCGATTCCAAAAACCCTGACAATCGATTTGCTGTCAACACGCCAGACGATGCTCGACCAGCTCAGTTCGGAAGTCTTAAAAATAAATCGTCTGCTTCTTGAATTAATGTTAGTTGCTCGCGGAATCAAGCAAATTTAGGTTGCTTCAACCTTAACTGCACTTACTCGTCCCGACTCAACAGCTGCAGCCAACGCATTGAAATCCTTTTCGCTCTGGTCCGCATAGACGACACTAAATTGACCGATTGCTCGATCAAATTCGGCACCGTTGCCGAGATAGCCGCTAATCACGGCAGCATCACCTGATCTCGCGTGTGAGCGAGCAAGTACCTCGCCCATTAGTTTTGCGGCCGCCACCATTTCTTTTGCGTCCCAGAATTGTGGTTCTAGCTTTACTTTGGTGTCTCGAAGCTGGCGAACGTAGAAATCCTTGCCTTCGTCCGAACGTGTCCAACCCAAGAATATGTCGCTTGCAGCCTGAACAATGCGCTGTCCGGCGACCACGCGCTCTCCATTATTCTGGAATGCACTCTTTCCAACATATGGTTCGAGTACTGATGGACGAGCTTCTTTGACCTGAAGCAATAACGGGTCATCATCGGGCCCAATAAAGAGTAAGATACCGCAGGTGGTGCCGACACTGCCGATACCAACAACTTTGATGGCAAAGTCAACCAGTTTATAGCGGTCGAAGAGTCTCTGCTTGTCCCACTGTAAGGTGTTTCTATACTCTTGAAGAGAGCCTTTTATTTTTTCAAGAAAGACATCGTTTTCAACTTCAGGCGGATGAAAAATCAAAGGTGGGTTATCTTTGATTTTGTATTTGCCACCACCGGATTCAACCAGTTTTGGATAGTAGTACAACTGAATAGTTCTTTTCTTTGCCTTCTTCAATTGCTCTTGTCTGCGTTTCATCAAGTCCGCATCGCCGGTTTTTGCGATGATGCTTTCCCACGGAATCTGTTCGTACCAGATGTCCATGATTGATAGCTTCGACATCGATGCCATCTTTTCGCGATACCCTTGCGCAACAGATTCCGCGGCAGCAATTTCAGTTTTTTGTTTCAAACCATTGTCGCGGCAAGCAAGCACATAACTGGTTGCAAGTCGTTTGATGTCCCATTCCCATGGTGCGGGCAGAGTTTCATCAAAATCATTCAGATCGAAAACAACATTACGTTCTGGTGTGGCAAACGCACCAAAATTCATTAAGTGGCAGTCTCCACAAGCCTGTACACGGACTTTAGAGTTAGGAGTTTTCGCGAGGTCACGCGCCATCAATGCGGCCGCACCGCGGAAGAATGTAAAAGGGGTTTGCAGCATTCGTCCATATCGAATTGGAATCAAATGCTGAATACGACCGATGTTGCCTTGCTCGAGCATATCGACAGGATCAGGACGGTCTGCGGCAGGTTTCCACTCGGCATGCGACTCTCTCGGCACGGCCTCACGCAACATTTTTCCGCGAATACGACGGTCGTCTCTGGGGGACACCGTATTGTCATGTAAAAGTGCCATTTCTTCGTCAGTTGGCTGCGACTTGTGCGATTTACCTGGCAAGGTGCGACTCCCAAACAAAGATCTAATCCATAGTAAGGACATACCCAAGGCAAGGGTAGATCTTCGTCCAGGTTAAACGAATTTACGACACTACCAACCCGGCATTCGATAGCCGCCCATTGGCATTCCTACGCCCATGCCTGGCATGCCATACATTCCCATGCCGCCCATTCCGGGCATTCCATAACCGCCCATTGGCATACCATAGCCACCCATCGGCATTCCGTATCCGCCACCGCCATAACCATTCCCGTATCCGTTGCGCGGTTGTGCCATTTTGTAGGCGGCTGTTGTAATCAGAAAAGAAGCAGCCAATGGAGCTGCGACCCTGGCTCCGTGGCTGAGGACTTTGCCGGCACCACCGACAACACCTTTCATGCCATTGCCTTTGGAGGCGCGACCTTTTTTGTAAGAATTATCAGGTGCTGCATTGCCAACTTCTGGCGGAGGAGCATATTTGTCGAGCTGATTTTGCATCTGCGATTGTTGAATAGCTTGTTCTTGTTGTTGATATGGGGTCGGCTGCCCGGCAGTCTGCTCGCTTACGCCACCTTGCTGAACTTGCCCAGGTGCATAACTGTCGGTCGGAACTTGATAGCCTTGTTGACCCTGAAATTGTTGCGCCTGTCCCTGATATTGGGGCGGCTGTTGTCCTTGATATTGCGGCTGTTGCCCTTGATACTGCGGCTGTTGCCCCTGGTACTGCTGGGGCGGCGGAGCGTATTGCTGTCCCTGATACGGCTGTTGAGGCGGATAGCCACCGCCCTGAGGCGTTTGCAACGGAGACGCATAACCTTGCGGAGCACCATATTGACCGGGCGCACCGGGCGCGGCTGCTGGTTGAGCAGGTGCGTAATTTGCCTGAGTGCCCATGGTTGGCTGCATCGGCTGCAATTGTGGTGCACTGCCGGATGGCAAACCTTGGTCGGAGCCTTGTTGAGCAAGGACTGCCGGTGTCGAAAAAAGCAAAGCTGATAGTAAAGCGGCAAACGCTGGAAGGCGATTTTTCATAATAGTAAATGTGCCAAGGTGGAACTTGTTCAGAATATTCCTCTATACAATAGATGTCAAGCAATTGAAGGCTTTGGACCCATTTTCAGTGGCAGGTTAAGCCGTTAACGGAATAACATTTTGGAGGAAACATTCGATCGGGCTAAAAGCCTGATTTTAGTAGGTTTTCATCGATTTATCGACTGTTTCTGCCCAATGGTTCATTCCTCCCACCAGGTTGTAAACGCGGTCAAAACCGTTTTCTCTCAAAAATTCGGCAATCACACTGCTGCGATTACCAGCTCGGCAAATGACAACAATTTCGGCAGATTTCTTAGGCTCTAGTTCTTCCAGGCGATCAGTAAATTCGCCCATGGGTATATGAACTATGTCTGACAAAGAGGAGATTTTTAGTTCGTGAGGTTCGCGAATGTCAAGCAAGACAAGAGCCTCGCTGGCGTCGATACGACGCTTTAATTCGTCCGGAGTGATTTCAACCTTTGTTGCTGGTTCTGACACTCCCTTCCCCCCTCGTGTGAAAATCTAAGTATAATCTCAAATTCATAGGTCAATGGTATAGGAGTGTCGATAGTGGCTGGACTTAATTTGCAAGAAGCGTTGAAGCAAGTACTCGAAGATGATGGCAAAATTTCCAAGTACGAAGCGAAGGTAATTCGTGAGCTAATTATGGCTGACGGTCATGTATCAGCTGACGAAAAAACTTTCCTCGAAGCAGCGCTTCGCGACAATACTTTCGATGAATCAGCTTTTGAACTTCTCTCAGCCGTTCTTTTAAGATCACACCTGAAAGACTAATCTAAGCATTCAAAAATAAGGCTGCTCAAAAGACTCAGGTCTGTGGGCAGTTTTTTTTGTTTACTTATCGGGAGTAGCGTCTTTCTTCGCTGGTACATCGCCGCCTTTCGATTCAGTGTCGGCAATCACACGCGCTAAAACAGCCGCTGTGATATCTCGACCATGATCAAACACTTTTTGTCCGCCGGAATAAATGCCCTGACCATCAATGACAAGATCGATACTCTGATCGCGTGCCACCGCTTCGGCTGCACTCGCGATTCGAACCCGCACGGATAGTGAGGCCGATTCAACCAATTGGGCTAATGCCTCTTGTTTTGCTCGCACGATTGTCTGCGCGTCGTTTTTCGTGCTATCTATTTCAGCCTGCGGCTTTTTCTCTTCGCGCATTTTTATCAACTTGCTGTTCCAGGTCTCAACGTCTTTGCGTAACTGCGCTTCAGCCGTCATTCGTATAACTTCTGCGTTTGCCACTTCAGGTAGTGCGGCACGAACTTTCCCAAAATTGAAGTAAGCAATTTTGACAGTTTGTGGTTCTATCGGCTTTAAGACTTCTCCAACAGCATAAGCAGCGCAAGTGGCACATGCTGCCAGAATAGCTGCGGCCAGTGGCTTCCAATATCTTTTAAAACTTAATGACATAATTTTCTTCTCTTACTTTCTGACTGTCGCGTTTTTCATTTGATCAAATTTTCAAATTTAAGTCCAAAGACTGTTTCAGAGTTTGGAGTGCCTCCCAAATTTAGAAGGGAAGAATATTGCTTTGCATCAACATTGCTAATAGATTGGGCGCGTAATTCTACTGCATGCTCTCTCATTCTGGCAGCGGAGGCAGCATTTGAATCGGCTTGGGCACCTGTTTCGAATTGACCAGCTGCTTCAATAGAGCGACCCTGGCGATCCAAAATTACACCAAGAGCATAATGCGAATCTGGATCTGTTTTTTTCAAAAGAAGAGATCTGCGCAAAATTGCTTCGGCTTTGGTAAGGTCTTTCTTTTGAAAATAAGCGTTCGATAGAGTCATATAGGCAGCTCTAAAACCGGGATTCATCGCGATAACTTGTTCGAGTTCGATTATCGCCTCATCGACACGACCAAGCTCAATCAAAACTTCGCCCTTCAATTTGCGTGCCTCAGTTGAGTCTGATTTTCGCACCAATATTTTGTCCAAACTACTCAACGCACTCTCATAATTTTTCTTTCGATAATCGAGAATTGCCAACCCGATTAAAGCATCCATAGAAGGCTCTTTATCAGTGGCTGCTTTCTTCAAATATTCTTCGGCTTTTTCCAAATCGCCTTCGTGTAAATATGAAAAACCAATTGCAGAATAGAGTGGTCGGTCATGAGCGCCTATTTCAATTGCTTTCTGAAATTCTTCGATTGCTGCTTTATATTGACCAGACGTGCGCATCAGATTCGCCATCATTATATGAGCGTCTTTGCTTTTCGGTTTTAATTTTAAGAGTGTTCTGCATTCGGAAATAGCGCGCTCAATCTTGCCCTTCTTGTAGAACAAATTGACCAGATTCAGGTGCACTTCGTAAGAATCGGGCTTAATGACACATGCAGCCTCGAAAGCCTCAATAGCACCATCCATATCGCCTTTAGCAAATAAATAAGCACCACGCTCTTTTGCAGATTTAAAAGAATCTTTGGCAAAGGCATCCGAGCCTACAAAGAGACTGCCGGATAGCAACACTGCAACAAGCAGGCGAGAAACTTGCATTTTCATTATTCCCATAGCAGACGTTCTGCCAGACTAGGACCGATGCCAAAATACTTTTGCAGTATTTCCGGCTTGGTTTCTGTTTCTAGCACGAAACCAGGGCTTACATACTTATTCCAGCATTCTTGAAAGGCGTCGCGCCCTTTTTGCGAACGTGCCAAAATCTTCGGAACAACGTGATAGGTTGCGATTCTGGGTTGAGCAGAGCCCCTCAAATAGGATTTGAAGAAAAGACGTTTTCTCTTAACAGCGTCTTTCGATTGACGATCTCCATCCGGATACGGCAGAGCATACTCATATTTCGGAATTAAATAGGGTTGATTACCAACAGGCGACATCATCTCTTTGAAGGCAGTGGTGAAAATCTTTGAGTGAGCAACTTCAACGTCATCTAGAAAGACTCGGTAGCTGCCGTCAGAGCGCTGCGAGATTTTAATGCTGTCGCGCTTTATGTGATTCGGTAATTGACGCACTCGCTTTAACGATGCGAGCAGGGAAATTGCCATATCGGACAAAGAAGCTTCGACAGTGCCCGGTTCGCAAACTTGCTCCTGGAAGCGAGTGAATAAGAAGCTATGACGCTTGAATGCGACGAGCGCGGAGGCAACGAAAGGTAAGGCAGCAAGCAATATAGGCATTCCAAAGAAAGCCGATCCGGCGCCCACAGCGAGAGCCGTAATGCTACCGATTGCCGCATGTTCTGCGTAAATGCCACCAAGGGCGGCGCGCATTTCTTTGGCGTGTTCTTTATAGCCGATATTTCTGCGCAAATACGCAGGCGTTAAATTGAGTTTTCGCAATGATGAAACTTCAACGCAACCTAAAGTACGGTTGTGATAAGGCTGTCCAACTTTCCACAGATCATAAATTTGGTCTCTCACTAACGCACGCTTAAGCATCTCGTTATTGAGGTCGATGGCGGAGGCAAAAACCTCGGCAGGAGTAAGTTCTGAGAACGATGGATGAACATGCCCAACGCCACATTCGATTTGTCCGTCGTCGGCAATTCCATAAAATCCATCATGCTTTCTGACAAAGCGATGATAATCATTGAGACCTTTTTCCAGAGACGGAGCGATGCAAATGACGTCCCAGTTGTTTGCAACTTTGCGACCACCGAGGGGATCTTTTGTATGAATACGAATCGAGCGTCCTCGAAGTTGCTTTACTGAAACAGGTGAGGTTGTCGTCGTCAAATCGATGAGCGTATTTAATGATTGGCTGTCCCAGCCTTCTCCAAATAGTCCTCTAGTTCCGATTAAACATTTTGTGATACCAAGTTCAAAAATTTCAGTAGCGACAGCAACATACAAACGCGATTCCCATTGTGAGCTATTCGCCGAAATTTGAACATACAATTCTTTGCCGTC
>JACMKL010000218.1 GCA_014380105.1 Candidatus Melainabacteria bacterium | reverse complement strand
TCGATCAAACATCGCTCAAAGATTGTGTCGTCGTCTCCGGTCAATCAGAGTGGGAAGATTGTGGTCGTGTGCTTGGTATTGTGTCCGTCAAAGAGGGGCTGGGTAAGTTCTTTGATTTGACCACGCCAGTCCGCGGGGTTCGCGAACACACTGACTGGGTTTCCTGGCTAGAAGATCTTTTTGATACCGCATTTGCCAAACCAATTGAAGATGATGAGGAAGTGCCTCAAATAAAATGGCAGCGCGAGACAACTTTGTCTGTCTTGAGACAATCGTTTGCCCTTTTAATCAAAGAATCGACAATTCTTCAGGGCATTACTCATACATATGATCAATTTGCTCGAAAGCTTCTGCATATGCTGGAGCAATCGAGCTTTCGCAGTCCTGGTGAAGCACTGAATCAAGTACGAATTTGTAGTGCCGAATTGGCACCAAACAAAACTTTCACAGACATTTACCTGGCAGGTCTGGTGGAAGGTGAGTTTCCGCGCCGAGTTTCGCGATCAGGTTTTGCCAGCCCTGAAGAAATCAAAAAGTGGAAATTCTTCGGCATTGACCTGCACAATCCAAGGCATCATCCAGGCTTCGAGTCGGCGCTCTTTAATTCGCTATTAGAGCGTGCCCGTGAGCGCATTATCATCACTTGCCCAGCAACCGAAATTACCGATGGGGAAGAATTGATACCATCATTCTTGTTGACGGGTGGAAAAGAAGAGGGCTTGCGGTCAATTCAACCGATTGAGCCTTATGAGGGATCCACGAGTTTGCCTGTCTCAGTGCGCGACCTTGTTTCGAATCGTTTGTGGCGCAATCAGAATGAAGTTATGGTGGCGATGGCGCACCCGGACGTCGCAGAATTTACTGAAAAAATTTCTCAACCGATCGAGATGTTGAAGGCGCGCGAAAGTGGTGCCTCGAGGCTTGTTTATAATGGATGGTTGACTGATCTCGTTGCTTCAGGGTCATTGCAGATTCGCATGCCCGGGCAATGGAGCGCATCTCGCCTCAATGATTATGGCAAGTGTCCTTTCCGCTATTGGACCAATCATGTTCTGCGTATCAAGCCGCACGAAGAGCCTACTAACGATCTCCTGGTGACCGTGCTAGGTGAAACTTATCACAAGGCCCTCGAACTCTTCTATAAGGAATTGTCCGAACGCAAACTCAAACTAATTGATGCGACTGATGATGAAATCGAACGTATCCTTCAAAGTGTGGTAAAGACTTCCATAACATCGCTGAACGCAAGACAGGATGTTCGCCGCGGAGAATTTTCCACATACGAAAATCAGGAAATCGCATTCCGTTTAAGCCGCTTTATACAAGAAGAGAAGAAGCGCTCAATCAAGGACGAAGGTCGATTTACACCTTCTCTATTCGAGCATGGTTTTGGTCGTGGTCGCGATGGTACCCCAACTTCGGCAGCGCTGGTTCTCAAAGTGGGCGGCAAATCAGTCACTGTCGTGGGCGTCATCGACCGTATTGATCTTTCCGATGAGCGTTCGTCTAACGGAATGCAGAAAGTACGAGTAATAGATTACAAGTCGGGTTCGACACGAATCACAAAGCGCGATGTTCTGGCCGGTCGAAATTTGCAGATGCCAATTTATGCACTGGCTGTTTCGCAATCTATAATGCCTGGCGCAGAAGTCGAATCGGGCGGGTTCTTGAGCGTCTCACAAGCCAGTAGTATCGGCGCATTGGAATTTTCACCCAAAGCACGCCGTCCAAAAGAAGGCGAAGAACCGGCTCCGCCTGAGAATTTGTTGGAGACAGCGACATCGTTTATCGTTGATTATGTATCCAGAATTGAAAAAGGTGACTTCGAAGTAAAGCCGAACGGCGAAGTTTCGTGCAAAGGATGCCCCCATTCTATGATTTGTAGAGTGGGCGAATGCGGCAGTTCTTCATCAGAGGAGAGTGACTGATGTCAGAGCTGACAGAGCAACAGAAAGAAGCTGTTTTCAGCATCGATAAAAATGTGCTGGTATCTGCAGGTGCAGGTTCCGGAAAGACGCACGTACTGGTTGAGCGTTATATTGAAGTTTTACGCAAAGAATCCCAGCTAACGGTGGCAGATTTGGTGGCAGTAACTTTCACCAAGAAAGCTGCCAGTGAAATGCGCACCCGATTGAAAGCGCGCTTTCAAGCTTTGAAAGATGAATCGGACGGCGATCAAAAACAGCGTTGGCTGATGTGTATGGCTGACATCGATGGCGCTCGCATCGGCACTATTCACAGTCTTTGCGAAAGTATCCTGAAAGGCTTTCCGGTGGAAGGAGGAGTCGATCCTAAGTTTGAAGTACTCGATGATATTGAGCGCGCCGAGCTTTACGACGAAAGCATTACTGAAGCACTTCGCAATGTAATTTCCACGCGCAGTAAAGAACATGATCTGCTTGATGTTTTTGATATTGAAGAAGTGAAGCGCTGGTTGATTGAAATTTTGAATGCCTCGCTTCAATTTGCTGAAGTCACCGAATCAGTTGGAGATGCTGACGATGAAGTGATGACACAGCGCTTAAATAACTTGCTCAAATGGGCACGGCGCCGAGCAATCTGCAAAATTGTCTCATCAGTTGAATGGAAATCGGCTCTTGAATATCTGGAAGAAAACCCCTGGCGTGATGAGGGAAGTGAGCTTGAAGAAATGCGCACCATGCTTGTTGGTCTTGCGCATAGTGTTCGCGCCTCACTCGAAGAAACCGATATCGACGATGATGTCTGGTCGAGTGTGCAGTGTCTGGTAGATTTTCCAAGCGCACGCACTAAAGGTGGCAAAGACGCCAAGCCTCTGCGCGACGAGATGAAGCGGTTGCGAACAGTCACAACTGATTATGCAGGAAAATTGCCGGCGGGTATCAGACCAGTTGATCTTGATGCATTTAGATTAATACGTGCGTTCATTTCACTTGCTCAACAGACCGTCGACATTTACGAACGTAAAAAACGCATTGTCCACAGGCTCGACTATGATGACCTGGTCAGATACACCTATCGTGCCCTGGAGCGTGAAGGTTCTTTGGCTCGGAAGCACTTCAATGAAACACTGAGAGCCATTCTCGTAGACGAATTTCAAGACACTAATCGGACGCAGGCTCGTCTCGTCGCGCTACTCGCCGGACCAAAGACTAGATTATTTTTCATCGGCGACGATAAACAATCTATCTATAAGTTTCAGGGCGCTGATGTTTCGAATTTCAATGAATGGAAAGCAATTTTGCGTGGAGAAGATCCCGACAAGAAGGCTTTTTCAATTTGCGGCGAACGGAATGTCATTCCGCTTAATAAGTCATTCCGCAGCCATCCTGATTTGGTTTGCGGTGTAAACGCCGTGTTTGAGCGCTTGCTTGACCCTGGCGATGATCCCCAAATTTATCGTGCTGCTTTCGAAGGTCTAAATGCACATCGAGAGCGCGTCGGCGAAATTGAGCGAGTCGAGGTTCTTTATTTTGATTCGCTCTTAGCTGGAGTCGAAAGTCCTGAGCAAAAGAATTCATACGAAGCAGAATTGATTTGCCAGTGGGTTGAAGAGAAAGTGCGCGAAGGCATGGAAATTCAACTCAAAGACGGCTCTTTATCACGTCCTTGTAAGTTTGGCGATTTTGCAATTCTTGTACAAAAGAACTCGCACTTTATGCCCTTGGAAGAAGCCTTGACCAGGCGTGCAATTCCATATGTGACATTGGGCGGCAGAAGTTTTTTGAAGCGTCAGGAGATTTTTGATGTCGAGAATCTTTTGCGTTTTCTCGACAATCAATTT
>JACMKL010000217.1 GCA_014380105.1 Candidatus Melainabacteria bacterium | reverse complement strand
GTGAAAACAGACGAGGGCAGCGGAGCTTAGTCTAAAGCCTCAATACTGGCGAAAGCAATTGGATGGCCCGAAGCCATTTCAGCTGCCTTCGCCAGTATTGAGGTTTGTTTAGCCTAATGAACCTTCGTTCTTTCTTCGCTTCCCGTTCTATTCATGCATATAGTTGTCATAGGCGTTTTTTTGTTCTTTTTGTCATTTCAAGCGCTTCTTGCTTCGCTTTTTTGTTGTTAGGATTTCACAAAACAGAAGAAATCAGCTGAACCAACACATTTGGGCGTGTTCAGCTAAAGCGCCCTGCGCTGAGGAAGTGCTGTAGGTTTTGGTTTGGCAAATTTTGAGCTAAGTGAATGCATTCCAAGCTTGTCGAAATTGCTCTTTCCAAACAAAGCCGGAGGCGAGATGTAGTGCGATTTTTCGCGACCTTGCTTGAATTAGGACACCAATTTTTAGAACTTGTAGTTGGAAGGTATGAACGGTCATTTCGGGCATTCTGGCTTTCTTTCGCGTTTCCCAGATTAAAATGTATGCGAAGGTATGCAGCAATAATCTAAACTGATTTGCATCGAACTCCTGGCAGCTGGTGCGGTCTGACTTGAGATATGTTTTTAAATCCTTGATCCAATTTTCACATCGTGCACGTCGACAATATTTCTCTTCGTAGACTTTCCGGGCGGATTTGAGCCTAGAATTTGTCACAACGAATCGAACGTCAGGTCCTTTTTCAGTGTAGTCAACGCGACAAATAAAACGTCTTTCCTTCTTCCATTCTCTGGCTCTGTAAGTGCATTCTCCATATTTTCGAATGTGCAGATCATTCTCAAATCTTTCCTGCATGCGACCTTGCTCTTTTGTTGAGAATCTAATTCTCTCTTCTCTCTGACGCCAGATTCTCTGCCGTTCTTTAGGGTCTTTCAACATTCCATATTTCTTTAATTCCGGGCTTTCGATGCCGGATTTTTCGAATTCTTTTCTGCATTTCTGAACCAAATCTTGCGAATAATACGTCAGCCCAGCGTGACTGGCTGCCGCAATGAAGTAAGTAATATCATTCGCCTCACAATATTCAAAAATTTCAGAGCTATTAAAAGCTGCGTCCGCAGTCAATTCAAAGCTAACTCCGGGCCATGAAAGGCGAATTTCATGCACAATTTTTTTGAGCATGCGTAGCGCATCGTCAATCGGGTTGGGATTTCCTGGACGCAACAGCGCACACAGTGGAAATCCATCATCTGTAAAAATTAACAGCGGAGCATAGCAAAACGTCTCGTAGTAGCCGTTCCAGAACGACATCTGTTGATACCCGTACACTTCATCGCAAGTGGTATCCATCGCCAAACGCACTACTTTGGGCTTCTTCTTTTGACTGCGAATATAAGTATGAACAAGCAGGCTTTGGAGTGCCTTGTTTGTATCTGCATCAGCTCTTGCTTCAAAGCGAGAGAGGCTGGGTTGCGATGCAAGGCAAGTTTCTGAATCCGGCTCGTAGCCGAGAGCGAGGCGATGCATAGCATCGCCTCGCAGCTTGCCAGCGTCATTGCAATCCTCATAACCAGCGGCAATGCTGTAGACACGTTGCTGAAACAATCTGCGCGTGGAGTGTAGGACCTGACTCGGTAAGCGAGTTTCCTTGATGCAGTAGGATGCATTCTCAGTCAGACGCAAGTAATCATCGGCTTTGCGCAAAATGAGTAAACCTCCATCTGTGCAAACCTCGCCCCCATCGAATTCTTGAACAATCTTTCTCGAAAGTCCCAAATCCAGTGTCATTTGGCCTTGCGCGTTTGATTTTGCTTGTTTAGAATGATGCACTTCAAAAGTCCTTTTAGTTCTCAGTTTTGTTGTCTCGTAAACACAGATTCTGAGCCAACTGACAGGACTTTTGTTCTTTTTGGAAATGATCTTTTTGTCACCTGCGTGAATAATGCGGGTAGTCTCATTTTATGATGGAAGATAGTAAATATCCAGTGTTAATTGCGCACATTTGCACCACTTCCGTCGATCGCGCTAATGCCCTCTGTTTTTAATGTTCTTGGTGAAACATTAGAGACTTGCAATGTTGCGCTAGTCGTTTCAAAACACTGAAACAGACCAGGTATAAGCCGTTTTCAATGATTTTAGTCCAGCGTGAGCTTTGTCCAATTCTCAAAATGTCCACACGAACGCTCTCAATCCTCGGCCTGCTTAAAAAGCTTAGCTGTGTAACGCGATGTCAAGAGATTGTGTAAACGCTAAGTTTATAGGTTCTTATGTGGTGCTCATGTTTGTCTAAAGGTACTTCTTACTTTTCCTTTCCCGCAAACTTCAAAAAACTCTAAACCCGCTCACTTCCTCACTCCGAGCCTCTTTCCCTGCAGCAGTAGCTGTCGAGAGAGAAACGTTTTGCGCGAGATCGAAATTTGAGAAGTCCATGGACGCTCTGCTTGCAAGTGTCTTGTTGTTCACCCTCTAAATCACCCAACCTGGGAGTTTTGAAATGACCTTCAGCAAAGACAAGTTCTCCGCCCGCTTCGTTGCCGCCCGCGATGACTCTGCCGTCAAGACCGAATTTCGCGTCAGCGGCCGCATCGCTTTCCCTGACCGTCGCGGTCTCCAGCCCAAGGCCGGTGAAACCTGGATCGTTTCGATCGCTGCCGAGAACCCCAAGAAGACCGTCTTCTTCCTGACCTGCCACGAACTCGCTCCCGCGGTCGACACCACCTCCACCCCGAGCACCAACCCGCCCTCGACGAACGCTGCGCCGAAGACCTCCCAGTCCAAGCCGCCTGCGCCCGTCAAGACCGTTTCGCCCGCCCCATCCACCCCGGCAGTCGAAACCGCCACGCTGTTCGTCCCCGACTACCTCTTCGCTCCCGGCGGCGACGCTTACGAGCAGGCGAAGTCCTGGACGACTCGCGTCACCAAGACCGACCTCACCAATCTGCGCTTCGCGCACGCGCAGTTGCTGGCTTCTTCCGACTCCGTCGCTCTTGCGCTTCAGGTTGAGTTGACCACTCTGGTCGGCGCCGTCGATGCCTCCCAGGACAAGCTCAACGACCTCACGGCTCAGACCAAGCGGTTGTACAGCAAGGACCTCGAGGCTGCCCGCGCGCTTTATGCCGCCAAGGTCGAGATGTCCGAAGTGGCGCGTGAAAAGGGCACGCTCGCGGTCGATACGCTCTCGTACGCCCGCCTGGTGAAGCGCATCAAGGTTGAGGGCGACTCAGCTTCGTCGACATTGGTCGCTGAAGCTGAGTCCTTCAAGACCGGACTCGATGCGCGCAGGGCTGCCCACTCGACTCGTCGTGCCGCCGCCAAGCAGCAGTTCGACGATGCCGACCTGGGTCGCCTGTTCGCCTCCAACAGCGAAGACGTCGAAGCCGGCGTCGTGCTGCTCGAAGAGCTCGCCAAGGCCGAAGTCGCCGTGCAGGACGCCATGTCCGCTCTGGCGACCGGGGTCAAGCGCTACGAAGACCACGTGCACTCGCTCCGCCACCCCGGCTGAGTAGACCACGTTTCGCCTGGGAAACGGGGGTTCGCCTCCGTTTCCGTTCTCTCCCTGGTGCGCGATGCACCAAATCTGATGTTCAACACCTGTCACCCCAGAAAGGGTTCCAAATGACCAACGCAATCGTCTCCTCCTCCGCCGCCCTCTCGGTCGTCGCTTTCAACATCCTCAACCTGGATGTTTACGGTGCCGATCCGAAAATCCTCGCCTTCCCGCGTCGCGAGAACATCGGCGGCTGGGACAAGCTCGTCGAACTCGGCGCCGTCAAGACCGGTGGTGGCAACTTCCAGTTTACGGAAGCCTACGTTCCTGCCGGCTGGGAAATCCGCGAGTCCGGTGTCAGCCCCTGGCAGAAGCGTCTCGTCGACAAGGACGGCAACGTGCTCGCCAAGATCTTCTACAAGCCGGCTGGCGGCGGTGGTTCCATCCATGTCTTCCTGACGGCGGACGATCCGATGGCTTCCGACTGCGTCACCGCCGGTGCCACCAAGGTCATCTCGTTGCCGAAGCGTGATAACGAGGGCGGTTGGGAGAAACTCGCCGAACTGGGCGCTTCGAAGTGCGGCGAAGATCGCTACTCCTTCACCGACGCGCTCGTGCCCGCCGGCTGGGAAATCCGCGATTCCGGCGTCAGCCCCTGGCAGAAGCGTCTCTTCGACGCCAATGGCAAGCTGATCGCGCTGGTTTTCTACAAGCCCTCCGGCAACGGCTCCATCCACGTCGTCCTCTCGGACAACGACCCGATGGTCACCCACTAAGTCGCCTTGCGGCTTCAGTGATGCGCAGTAGCAAATAAAATTGCGCTATCACTCAAACAGGAAGCCGGCAAATTGCCGACTTCCGCCCTACGCTTTTCTGAGGGTGGCAACCATGCCCCCTCTACTTTTGGAAATCTGTCTCTGATATGAAGTAGTATAAATTGTTGTTTTTTTCTCGTAAGTGGAAATAGAATTATGGTGGCTGAAAAAATTAGAAGCGAGAGCGATGCACAAGTCTCTGAAAAAATGGAAAAGCCGTTTTAGCTTGATGCTTTTCGCTATTGTCGCAACTTCAACAACAAGCAATCTTAGCTGTCTGGCTGATGATGAACACGTCACAATAAAAAGCCTACGTGAACGCGCTCGGGTCGAGGCGGAACAGGAAAAGAAAAGGTCTAAATCTTTGATTGCCAGGCGCAAAGCGCGACCGTTGATAGATCGAGGCGGCACAAAAAATTTACTCGAAGCAGTCAATATTTTGAGCGTAGTGATCAAAGAAGAACCAGCCAATGTCAGATTGTACTGGGAGCGAGCTGACGCTTATACCAAGCTTGGCCGCAGCGAAGACGCGATCAAAGATTACACGAAACAAATTGAACTTTTACCAACTTACCCCGAAGCATACGTGGCTCGAGGTGACGCATATAAGACGCTCAACAAGCTCAATTTGTCGGATAAAGACTATCTGAAAGCAGCTCAGCTCGCGCCTGAAAACGCCATCGTGCTAGAGAAAGTGGCTATTCTCTATCAGAGAAATGGCAACAAAGTGGCGGCCGCAAAACATTTTGCACTTGCGGACAGAGCGCGCGCCGGAAAACTTGAAGACAAAGATTTTAAAGGAGCTTTTCGCGATCGTTTCAATAATCAGATTTTGAGTAAACCCAGTCGTCGTGCTCAATATATGTTCGAGCGAGGTGGCTACAATCTGGTGCGCAATAATCCAAAATTGACCATTGAAGATTGTGACAGAATTCTGTCAATGACGGACTTTGATCTAGATTCGCAACATGTCTGGCGATATGAGGTCTTATTGCTGAAAGGACGCGCTTATCAAAAGCTCGCAGATCACGAATCAGCAGTAAAAACTTTGAGTGCTTCCATCAAGATAAAACCTCGAAACGCTCAGACATACTACGTTCGCGCTCAGTCTTATTTCGAATTAGGTAAGTTCGCTAACTGCGTAAAAGATTGCGATACAGCATCCAAAGAAGACAAATTCATCACAAAGGTTGTTAGCGATCTGCGCACTAGTGCACTAGCCAAAGCCAGTTCGCAACCCAAATAAATCTCGCAGCACTCTGCAAAGCATGTGACAAAAAAATTGAACGCTAGTTGCGCTAATTGATTTGGCGCGCTTTTCAAAAGTCGTAAGCGATTTGGCACCATCTTTCGCTGCTCTTTCTTGACATCGTTCGACGAAGTCACTAAGGATGGCATTAACCCTTTCACTCCAACTCTTTGAGACCGCAAAACCAATAGAGACCATTCGCTCCCTTGGAAATTCAACCTTGTTACAACAGCCTCTGGTTGTTGGGGTTGGTTATTTCGCGAATTTTGGAGAAAGGTAAAAGGAAAGTTCTTTATGAAGTCCATCACCCTGTTGGCTTGTGTCGCTGTCCTCGGCTGCGCTTTTTCCCACACCGCGTCTGCGCAAGATGTGCGAGTTGGTGTCGGCGTCGACCGCGACGGCTTCTCGTTCCGCATTGGTGTGAATGACCGTCACAATAATCGCCATGATCGCTACGATCGAAATGATCGCTACGATCGCTACGATCGAAATGATCGTCGTGGCGATTATCGTCGTCCTGGCTATCCTGTTTATCGCCCGCTCCCGCCGATTGTCATTCTGCCTGCTCCTCGTTGTGAACCGCCCGTCGTGATCGTTCCTCCCTGCGAGCCGCCTGTTGTTATTCAGCCCCCGGTTTGCAATCCGCCCATCGAAGTGACGGTGACCGATATTGTCGGATATCGCAGTGAGAGCTACTTGGTCGGTTACACCAAGAAGTGTGAGCTCATCTGGGACAGGCATATTCGCAACTACCGCAAGGTTGAGATCGACATCCCGGTCTACGGCGTTCGCCAGGTTCCTGTCACCGTCACCCGCGTCGTCATCGCTTCCTGGTCTAACGATCTGCGCTGCTATGGCTACTTTGACGGTCAGGGCACCTTCCAGCGCGTCCAGCGTTAAGTGCTTAAACATGGCTAAATAAGCCAATCCACGGGGGCGAGAAGACCAGCAAATCTTCCCGCCCTCTTTTTTGAGTTTTTAGATCTTAAATGCTGTAGTAGATCTGATGCTCTCAGGTTTTAAGCAAATTTTCCGATCAGGTGAGATCTCTATTGTTTAACGGGAATGATCAATGCGGAATCTCTTTTGGTTTTCTCGTCAGCTGGGGCACTGATCATGGACCACGAATGGCAGCATCTCTACGATGCAGGGACTGATGCGCTAAAAGAAGGCAACTTCAAGGTGGCTGAGCAAAAGCTTTTCGGAGCCCTTGCGTCAGCGGAGCACTTTGGAGATAAAGATCCTCGCCTGGCGAATACCCTGGAAAAACTTGTTGAAGCGACCTGGTATGGTGGTCAATTCGGGCAGGTTGAAGCACATGCACGTAGACTTCTTTTGCTTTATCAAAACACTGTCGGTCCTGATCATTTCAAAACAGCCTGTATAAGTTATCGACTCGCCAATTTGTATCACTACGAGCAAAAACTTGGTCTGGCGGAGCCCCTGTATAAGCAAGTTACCACTGTGATGATGAAATGGCTGGGCTCTAACCATCCTGAGTTGGCGCGCATTATGGACGATTACGCTGACCTCCTGCATGCGACGCATCGTACGGATCAAGCTGATTACATCAAGCGTTGCGCCGAATCTATCAAGGCTGGACGTTGGGGGCAACCGGGTCAGTCTACAGCTGCAAATTCTGGACCAAACTCCCAGGCCGCACCGACAGTTAATAAGCCAGGTGATTTGTCGAACGCTCAAAAAACAAGCATCAGTGACGGTGGTCCATCGCCAAAACTGGCTGATGGTGGCGCTTTGAGACTTCCGCCCAAACCTCCGCATCTCACTCCTCAAACATTGCCTCCGTCTGTCGCCCTGTCGTCACAGCAAAAACAGCCGATGTTGGCGAGCCATCCGGGTTCTGTATCTGCGAGTCCGAGACTTGCCGATAATTCAATCAATGCAAAATCCGCCACTGGCGAATTGACCAATCCAACTACCGCGCGCTCTAATACCTCTCAAAATGATTTTCCGCGTTTGGCCGCATCAACAGCGCATTCTCCGAATCAAGCATCCTCGTCGTCCGGAGCCGGCGTGCCTCAAGCTGTTGTGCCAGTTGCCAGTCCGAGTTCGGCTCCTGCACCCAACCCTAATCCGTTCTCTCCCACAGCAAAGGTGCCACCACCAGCGACTCAGAATAATGTCAATGCTCGTATCTCTCAGACTATGAAAAATTTGGATGAAGTCTGGAACAAAACGAGAGCAGAGGCTGAGGCGCAAACAAATCGCGGTGAGCTGGATAATGCAGAAAAATCTTGGTACGGTGCTGTAAAAGTTGCTGAAAAGGTAACTGGTAATGCACAAAGACTGGCTTATAGTCTTGATAGTTTAGGCGAAGTCTTATGCCGTCAAGAAAAATATTTCATGGCTGAGCCGCACTTTAAACGTTCGTTTAAAATAAAAAAGGAAGCGCTCGGTCCTGATAATCCGCTCGTTGCTACTGCTGCAAACACAATGGCCAAGCTGCATTATATGCAAGGACATTATCGCGAGGCAGAAGATTTTGCAGAAGAATCAGCGAAAATTTACGAGCGTGCGCATGGCAAAGACCATCCCGATACTGCTACAAGTCTGCATAATTTAGCGACTTTGTATCACATCCAATGTAAGTACAAAGAAGCTGAAAATTGCTATCAGCGCGGACTTTCAGCGCGGAAAAAAACTCTGGGCGACGATCATCCAGATACTGTTCGCATCAAGAAAAACTATGCTGACCTTCTGACCACCACCAACAGACATGACGAAGCGCAAAGGCTTAATGCTAAAGCAACCGGATTGATTACCGGCAACTGGACAGTAATTGAAATACCTCCTGATGAAGCCCTTAACTAGTCTTTTCGTTTTCGCAAAATTCAATCCTCGCACTAGCGACGCTACCAGAAAGAGCAGAGCATTAGAGCAAATTTTCCTGCGCGGATTTTGGCTCTAAGGTCGTCCCAGGCTTAAGTTTCGAAATTCGGAAGAAACTATGTCGGGCGTTTGGCGTGTTTATAGCCTGAAACAAACGGGCGTGTTCAATGGCTCTTAGTCATGAACTTTCTTAGACTGCTAATACTTTTCAATCTCCCTGTCAGAATTCCGTATCAAGAACTAGAGTCTTCTCCCACCATAAAACCGCAACGCATCCGACAGGGAAATTCTCCTTGATGCATTGCTGTGTGGTGAAGATTTTGTTCTGAACTGCTGCGCAGATCGAACCAAACCGCAGAGTTATCTCGTGGATAAGCATGACGCTTTCCCACCAACCTGAGAGTTACTGATGACTAAGCGAAAATTTGCATGGGCAGCCATTTTCGTTGCACTGATAATCGGCATTGCCGGCGTTTGCTGGAACATTTTTGGCTTCTCTGAAGTGAAAATGTCGCAAGCAGAACTTCAGCAGCGTATCGATGCGAAAATGCCGCACACAACTAAAAACGGCGTCACCGTGTCCGATGTGCATCTCGATCTTACAGGCGATGTGATTGCTCTCTCGCTCGGCGCCAAGACTACCAAGCTGAAAACCGAGTTTGATATCAAAGCACAAACACG
>JACMKL010000216.1 GCA_014380105.1 Candidatus Melainabacteria bacterium | reverse complement strand
TCGAATACGTGGACGGTTCTATTGTGGGACAGATGGGGCTTCCTGATATGCGCCTTCCGATCCATTACGCGTTGTTTCACCCAAACCGTGTCTATTCCGAACGTGTTCCTCGTCTGGATTTGACTACGCTCAGCCAATTGACGTTTGAAGAGCCTGACTATGATCGCTTCCCTTGCTTGAGAATTGCTAAGAAAGTTGCGCAGGAAGATAACACCAGCGCATGCGTGATGAATGCAGCCAATGAGGTAGTTGTTGCGGCGTTCTTGAAAGACCGCGTCGCTTTCCGTGAAATTTCTCAGCTAATTGAACAAGTTTTAGAGAAGCACAACCCGATTTCAAAGCCGTCTTTGGACGATATACTTGAGGCGGATCGCTGGGCTCGACAAGAGGCGGACAATCTCCTCAAGGCCCGGGCGGCATAGACACCTAAACGAGTAAGGGGAGAAGCTGCAATGCCTTCTACTGGTACGAATACCTCGAAGTTGACAGTTGCCGACCATCCTCTGGTCCAAAATCTACTTACTCGCCTGCGGGACTATCAGACACCTTCGAGTGAGTTTCGCGAGCGCGCCCGCCAGCTCAGTTATTTCCTCTGCTATGAAGCGATGAAAGAACTCGGTGTCCGCGAAGTAGGTGTCGAGACGCCGATTGGACCAGCCAAAGGGACTGCTCTTAGTGATTATGTGGTTTTCGCGCCTGTGCTGCGCGCCGGGCTCATCCTGGCTGAAGCCGCTCAGGAAGTCTTTCCGAACGCTCGTATCTATCACATTGGGCTACGCCGCGATGAAGAGACTCTGAAAGCGATCTCCTATTACGCAAAACTGCCGGAGGCATTGCCTTCGGAAAGTCGAGTTTTTGTGCTCGACCCGATGCTTGCGACCGGCGGTTCTGCTTGTGCAGCTATCAATCTTTTCCATCAACTCAACGTCCAGACCATTCATCTGATCTCAATCGTTGCGGCTCCTGAAGGCGTGAAGCGCGTTCACGATCAGTTTCCGAATGTGCACATCACAACAGCTGCGTTGGATGAACACCTTAACGAACACGGATACATTGTTCCTGGTCTTGGTGACGCAGGCGACAGAATATTCGGAACGTAATTGAGCAGGCGGCTTGAACGGCTCTCAATCGATTAGTCGTCGATTTTGAAACCGATTTTGATTTTAACTTGGAATTCAGAGACGACGCCGTCTTTGATTGCTCCACGTTGTTCTACAACTTCAAACCAGCCCATGTTGCGGATGGTTTTCGACGCACGCTTGACAGCTTCTTTGGTAGCTTCTGCGAAGCTAGTTGATGAAGTGCCGACTATTTCTGCCATTTTATAAACTGACATTTGAACTCCTTGGTCCTGTGGACGCTTACAACCCAACGGTTTCATTAAGTGCATCCAATTTAAGCCAACTGAAAACCCAATTCACGTTGTCACGCAGCAAATTGTTTCTTTTTCTAGATTTCTTTGTAGAAAATCTGAATTCATTATTCTGAAACGGATGAGTCTTTACCAAATGCTCACCAAATAACTCTACACTCAAACCGGGAATACCTTTGGTCGCCCGATAAATGCGCCGGCTCGCCTCAGTATTATTATTGTCATCGCTTACCGTTCTCATGGCGCGGTCGGCTTCTGCTGAAGCTTTACCGATCTTACGACCAGCAATTTTAGTAGAGTCAGAAAAATTTAGTTTGATTCAGGCACTAAACGTTGCTTTAGCCAACAACCCAAGAACAGCCGCAGCAAGAGCGCAGCTTGGTATTGCAAAGGCAAATTTGGTACAAGCAAACGTCCTTCCGAATCCGGGCGTATTTATAGACAATCAATACAAGTTCACCTACAAACTCGGCGCAACGATGATTGTCGAGCCACCTTGGCGATTGATTTTCAGGCGTGCTGCCGCAAAATCTCAAATTAGCCAAACAGATTTAGAAATTAGTCGAACACTTTGGTTGTTTCGAGGTGATGTTCGACGTGCATATGTGGAAACAGTCATAGCGCGCGAGATGGCAAATGTACGCCATCAACTTCTGGACATTATGGTTCACTTACGCAAGATTGCAAACGAAAGATTTGAAAACGGCGATGTCCCACGTCTTGATGTTTACCGCGCCGAACTAGCAGCAATACAAGCAGATATTCAAGTTGAGCAGTCCGAAATTATGGTGTCCCAAACCATAGAGCAATTGAATGTTTTACTGGCTCGCGAAATTCCATACATTGAACCAGCTCCGCTTGTTTCGGTGGCGAAAGAATTGATTAGTAACGCCTCTACTTTGTCCAACTCAAAACAATTGATTGCACTAGCGATGGACAATCGACTGGAATTGAAGATTGTTGAGCAGCGGAAAGTAGTCAACTCAGCCAATTTAAAAGTTGCAAGAGGCAACATACTCCCAGCTCCGCGCTTCACTGTCGGTGGGATGACAGAAGACCGCATTAATAGCGAT
The DNA here is from genome assembly GCA_014380105.1 of Candidatus Melainabacteria bacterium. GTDB lineage: Bacteria > Cyanobacteriota > Vampirovibrionia > Obscuribacterales > Obscuribacteraceae > QKMZ01. The sequence continues at coordinate 6,005 of JACMKL010000216.1, read as the reverse complement.
AACAATCGAAAGACCGTTTTCTTTCAATCACTCGTTGAATTACCTATTCTCGATCGCCAACAGGGATTCATTGCTGGAGCAAAATCAACGGCAACGCAACTTGATTTCGAAGCGTACTCTCAAAAAAATATAGTCACTGCGCAGGTTCTGCTTGCTCATCGACGCTTGCAGAGCGCTCTAGCGCGTATCGAAAAATATAGTGTGCGCGCAATACCTATTTCCAGCGCGATTTCATCAGCAGCCGATCTTAGCTATCGCATGGGACAAACGGACATCAATAGCGCACTCGTTGCACAACAAGAAAACATTTTAGTTCGTACTCAATATCTTGATTCATTGCTTGCCTACGAGTTAGCTATGAACGATCTGGAGCAAGCAGTTGGAATACCATTGCAATAAATCTCTTTTTTTGATGGCGGCAAGTTTGCTCTTTCTGCACGGGTGTGCAGAAACGCCGAGTAAAACAGAAAGTGAGCCTACCGCAGCTGACGACGGGCACGAAGATCACCACGTATCACTCCCGACAATAAGATTGACTCGTACAATCATTCCGCAAACTATTGAATTCCCAGGCAAAGTAAACGCACTGCCGGATCAGTCAATTTCGATAAGTCCGAATATCGCCGGAAAAATATCCAAGGTCCTTGTCGTACCTGGTCAGCAAGTTGGCAAAGGTCGACTGATCGCCTTACTCGATGATCTGCAACTGAAGGCGCAGTTAAAGCAAGCAGAAGCGCCACAAAAAGCAGCAATGAATGCAATTGCTCAGGCGAAAATATCATTAGATCTTGCAGAAAAGAATCTTGCCCGAGCTGAAGCATTGTTCGAAAAAGATATTGGTGCAAGGAAAGATGTTGTAACCGCTCTTAGTCTGAAAGAACTTTCAAAGTCGCAAGTTGAAGCAGCAGAAGCTCGCTATGCCGAATCGCAGCTAGCTCCAACCGCGATTGCTACGCAAGTCAATTACACCAAGGTTTATAGCCCGATTGCGGGAGTGGTGGCACAACGTTTTCTAAATGTTGGTAGCGCAGTCGACCCTTCGACACCAATTGTCCACATCGTGAATCTCAAAGAAGTTATGGTTTATGCCAGCATGCCCGCAGATTCGATAGCCAAACCAAGAGTTGGGCAGAGGGCCAGTATCACAACAGTTGCTGAACCGGAAATTAAATACAGTGGCGAAATCAAATCTATAAGCCCCATCGTTGATGCCAACAATAATTCTGTATCCATTGAACTCTTGGCGAAAAATCCACAAGATCGATTGAAAGAAGGGCAACAAGTAACAGTCAGCATCTCCACGAGCAAAGCTGAAGCAATGCTGGTTCCAGAAACTGCGATCGTGCCTGGACACAATGACCCCTCAGAAAATTTTGTTTATCTCGTCAAAGACAACAAGCTAAAGCTTACAAAAGTGAGCGTGGGTGAAAAACATGGAGGCAAAATTCCAGTTTTTAAAGGCCTGGTCGACGGACAGGAAATTGTCGAGTCTGGAGTGTATGGAGTGCCTGACGGAGCTATTCTCGACAGAGTGAAATCAAAGAAATGATTGGTCAACTTCTTGAGCAGATCATAAATCAAAGACGTGCCATGTATTTTCTTATGGTATTCATTATGGTGCTCGGATGTATTTCGCTGAATTCTCTTCCAAGCGACGTCTATCCGGAATTAGCTTTTCCTCGGATAGCGGTAATTGCTACAGTCGGGGACATGGAGCCAGATCGTGTTCTACTCACGCTGACGCGTCCGCTTGAAGAAGCAGCCAGTCAAGTTTATAAAGTCCGCTGGATCCGTTCTAAATCAGTTCGCGGCGCCAGCGAACTGTCTATTGAATTTCAACCCGGTACGGATATGAATTTTGCATGGCAACAAATGCAAGCAAGAATTGCAGAAGTGAAATCAGCGCTACCTCCATCCACCACTTTAATTGTCGAACCAGTCACACCGGCAATCTTTCCGATTTTGAATTACAACATCACATCCGATGTTCTATCAGCAGCCGACCTCTATAACCTGGTGCGTTACGAAATCGAACCGCGCATAGTGCAGGTGCCTGGTGTGGCAAGAGCGATTACACAAGCAGGAAAAATACCTGAAGTTGCGATTCAGGTTGAACCAGAAAAATTGAAAAGCTACAGATTGAGTATTTCCGACGTTGCTAATTCTGTTGCACGAACGAACCAAATTGAAGTGCTAGGACGTGTTGACGACCGTTTCCAGCAGAATCTCATAGTAGGACCAGGTGAAGCAAGAGTACCCGGAGATTTGCGCGGTCTGGTAATTGCTCGCAATGGCAGCGAACCAGTCTTCCTCAAGGATTTAGCCTCCATATCGAATGCATACAAAGATCCAGTCAGCGTAATCAGTGCAGACGGAAAAGAGGGCATCGTAATCAATATTTTCCGCCAACCAAACAGCAATGTCGTGGCGGTTTCTGATGGAGTGGCGCGTGAGTTAGAGGCAATCAAAAACAATTTGCCCAAAGATGTAAATATCAAGAAAGCCTATGATGAGTCCCGCCTTGTAAGACAAGCTTTGCTATCTATTTTCGAAGAAATTGGAATAGGAATATTTCTGATCTTAGCTATCTTGTTTGCTTTCCTTCGCTCATGGAAAAGTACTTTGATTGCCGCTACCACAATTCCACTCAGCGCAGCGGCATCATTCGTGGCAATGTCTTTGCTAGGGCAAAGTCTCAATCTAATGTCTTTGGGTGGGATGGCAATCGCGCTGGGACTCGTTATCGACGATGCCATTGTAATTGTCGAAAATATGCACAGGCAGCTCGCCTCAGGGTTGTCACCAATCCAAGCAGCGAAATTCGCTGTAACAGAATTGGCAGCGCCAGTCACCAGTTCTACAGCCACAACCTTAGTTGTATTTTTGCCACTCGGCCTAATTTCGGGAGTTACCGGGCAATTTTTCTCAGCATTGACTGTCACTCTAGCGAGCGCAGTGGCATTCAGTTTATTTCTTGCGCTCTTTGTAATTCCGATTTTGTGCGCTCAGTGGTTAAGGGATCCCGTGAAGGATCAAGCAGAAAGATTAGAGGCGATTGCTGCAGTTCCGAAAACGAGCCTCTGGTATAGAAAGGCTTTCAGAAGTCTTTTATACAAACCAGTGCTGGCAATTATTCTCGCTTTAGTGATTTTGGGTGTAACGATTGCGCTCTATCAAAAAGTGGGCACCGATTTCCTGCCGGAAATGGATGAAGGTAGTTATGTTTTGGATTACCTTATGCCGGCGGGTACATCGTTGCAGCAGACAAACAGTGTCTGCAATAGAATTGAGGAGATCCTCGCAAAAACACCAGAGGTGGCAGCATGGACAAGAAGAACAGGCGCAGAGCTCGGACTTTTTGCAACGCAACCTAACACCGGTGACATCTTAATTGTCCTGAAAACTCATAACGAACGAAACAGAACTACGTCTGAAGTTATGGATGAGCAGCGAGAACAAATTGCAGAATCGATTCCGGAAGTAGAAACCGAATTTCATCCTATTCTTGCGGACCAACTAAATGATTTAGCCGGTGCAGGTAATCCGGTTGAAGTGCGCGTTTTTGGAGAAAATTCTGCAGCTATAAGAGCCGTTGCAGAAACAATTCAGGAAAACATGCTCAGAATTAAAGGACTAGTTGATGTTGCAGTCACAAGCCAAGATTTTTCACCTCAGTTTGAAATTAAAGTTGATCCATGGCGCGCTGGAAGACTCGCTCTCAATCCACTAGATGTAACTGATCAAGTCAAAGACGCGATGTTGGGCAGAGTGTCCACAAAGATGAAACAAGGAGACAAATTCGTCGATGTGAGAGTGCGCTATCCTGACAGCGTCAGACTTGATGCTCAACAGCTAGGAAAAATCAATATCTTTGGGAAAAACGGCACAATTTTGCCGCTTTATTCTCTTTCAAGCATTAAACAAATTCGTGGCGAAACTGAGATTTTGCGCGAACACCAACAGCGTTACGTAGCAGTAGAAGCGAGCATCGCAGGGCGAGATCTAGGCTCAACGATAGCAGAAGTGACCAAGCAAATTAGCACAATTACACTTCCAGCGGGCGTCACAGTTACCGTCGGGGGTATCTACCTAAGCCAACAAGAGACCTTTAAGCAATTATTGCTCGTCCTTTTGCTTGCGACAGCCCTTGTTTATTTGATGATGGTCATTCAATTCAAATCGTTTCTCCAACCGCTCGCAATTCTTGTCGTTTTGCCACTCGGATTTCTCGGAGTAGAAGTAGCGTTAATAGCCACGCATACGCCGTTGAATGTTTCATCCTTCATGGGACTTATTCTCCTGGTTGGACTGGTCGTAAAAAACGGCATAATTCTTTTAGAGTATTCAAACCGATTGGAATCCAGTGGAGCCTCGACAGAGGATGCACTAGTTGAAGCGGTATCAATCAGATTACGGCCGATTATGATGACGACGCTCTGTACGCTGCTAGCTCTGATGCCCCTGTGGCTAGGTCACGGCGCTGGCTCAGAATTACATCGCCCTTTAGCGATAGCAGTTATCGGCGGACTTTCTCTATCAACAGTTTTCACACTTATGTTCGTTCCACTCTTGAGCAGATTTCTGCACCACTCATCTAAAGACTCAAGAACAACAAAATCATGAAAACGTGCTTGGGTGTTATTCACGGTCTCGGGAAAACAACTGAAACAGCCGGATCTAGCTCAGACGCAATTTCGGTTTTGGAAGTTTTACAGTAAACGTTGTGCCTCTTCCCTTGACCGATTCAACTTCTATTGTGCCGTTCAAATTTTTCAAGGTTGACATTACTATTGCTAAACCTAGTCCATTGCCACTTTCATGATGAGTTCTTGCCTTATCTTCTCTCCAGAAGCGATCAAAAATATTCGGCAATTCCGCTGCATCGATTCCAATTCCCTTATCAATAATAACCACCACAACATAGTCCTTTCGGTTACTTGCAGAAAGTGTTACCTCTCCACCCTTCAGAGAATATCTATAAGCATTTTCAAGAAGGTTGCGAAAAACATGCTGCAATTCGTCAGGAGAGCCAACAACAAATAAATCGTTTTCAACATTCCATGTCAGCTTTATCTCGTTCGAAAGAGCAAGCCATAGAACCAATTCGCGTACTTGCTCCAGAATAGGAGCTAACTCCTGAACAGTAAAATTTGCATTTAATTTGTTGCTAAAAACATCGAGTCTTAGCAAATCATCCACAAGACGGCCCATCTGCCTGCTCGCCGTTAAGATGAAGGTGAATTTTTCACGGTCCGACTCTCTCATTCCTTCAGAATATTTCAACGCCACCTCGCTGTTGGAGACAATTGCCGTGACCGGAGTTCTCAATTCGTGCGACGCATCAGCAGTAAATTGGCGCAATTGATGCAAATTCTGAGTAAGCGGTCGCAAGGACTGCCTGATTAAAAAAATGATACCGATACCACTAATTAGAATGGCGACAAGCACTCCAACGCACAGTCCCAGCTGTAAATAGTGGAATACGCTATCCAAGTGAGCAAGCGGCCGACTGACGCGTGCGTAACCTAGCAATTGATTTTGATGCATGACCGGTTTTGTCAAAATCATCGCCCGAGGATGCTCCTGCAATTGGAATCCGCCAGCGTTAGCTAGAGGAATAGCGGTTTTAAATCGTCCTCTCTCAATCGACAATTTTCCATTCTTATCGAACCATTGCAAATTCATCTCGCTCAATGAGTCTGATGCAGAATCGGGCAATATAGAATCAATCAGATCCGGCGCTGCAGATTCAGGTTTCATCTCATCATCTTCATCGAAGTCGATAGAAGCAACCACACTATCTACAAGCCGAGTCATATCAGCACGAAGATCTCGATACATACCTTCAGTCACTGTGATGTAGATAATCAGCGAGAAGAAAATCAATACAATACTGAAAACAGTGACGTTGTATAAAGCAAGGCGAATCACCAAACGTTCGAACATTTCAATTCCGCCTGCTTTACTTTTGATGATTAAGTCTGTAGCCAAACCCAAAAACTGTT
>JACMKL010000215.1 GCA_014380105.1 Candidatus Melainabacteria bacterium | reverse complement strand
TTCTTGCCGGACTCTAAATGTTCTACATAAGCTCGGGCAGCGTCGCGAACCGTCGCGGCGTTAAAGTGCCGAAAATGATGCTCAATAAAATTCGTAATGCTGCTCACAACGCACCTTCCTTGATTCGATACCGGCGTGGAATTTAGCACGTGCTGGCGGAAAATTCACGAGTTTGTAGAACAAACTTAATACTGGCTACCTTTTCGCAAAGTTGCCAGGGCCCAAGAAAAGCGTTGGATCAAGGCTCATATCTCACCAACAGAGCCTTTCCAGCAAGGAACCAATGGGTGTTTAGCCAGTCGAAGACACAAATAATCATTACGACGGACAAGGGTGAAGCTATGGATCTTTTAAACGGAGCCGTGATTGTAATCACGGGGGCATCAAGCGGATTCGGCAAAGGCGCAGCGATGAGTTTTGCCCAGCAAGGAGCAGTCGTAGTGCTCGCTGCTCGCCGAGAGTATCTTTTAGATGAAGTTTGCGCAGCGCTCTCGCCAAAAGGCTTGGCCGTGCCATGCGACGTCTCAAAACAAGAAGATGTGGAAAAGCTCTACAGAACAACAATAGAAACTTTCGGGCACTTCGACGTGTGGATCAACAACGCAGGTGGCGCAGCGATCGGAAAATTCACTGAAATTCCCCTGCAGGACCATATTCAGGTGATTGAAACAGACTTGATGGGCACTCTCTACGGCAGCTATTACGCAATGTCTCACTTCCGCGACCAGGGTGCTGGCATCTTGATCAACGTCGCTTCAATGATTGGCAAAGTTCCGGCTCCGTATTACGCTTCTTACGCTGCCGCAAAACACGGTGTCGTCGGACTCTCAGCAAGTTTGCGTCAAGAATTACAAGAACAGAAATTGGAAAATATCAGGGTGTGCACTGTTCTTCCTATGGCTATGGATACACCTTTCTTCGAGCATGCAGCAAATTACACAGGTCGAGAAGCCGTACCGTTGCCACCATTGAGCGATGCCCAAGAAGTTATCGATGTCCTGGTCGACCTGGTCCAAAATCCCAAAGACGAAACTTCAGTGGGCAAAGGAAGCGCTGTGGCGACCTTCTCCCACAATGTAGCGCCCGGCTTGACTGAAGGCATGATGGCGAAATCAACTCACAAATCACAGATGGAAGACGCTAAGCCTGCGCCTATCGACTCTGGAAGCCTCACCCAACCTGACTCAAGAGGAACGGGAATCAAAGGCAATTTCGACAAATAAGTATTCAGGTGTCCGATCTCCACGGCAGAGTTTGTCGTGGAGACCTGGGAACCGCACGAAAAGACGAAAGTCTATTTGGCAGTTTCATAAGCGCAGCAATCTCATTTTTACGACACCGGGGCGGTAAACATTATGATTTACAAGTTATTCGCATCAGCACTTGCTTTGTCGGCATCATTAACACTGTCAACTGCAGGTTATGCGCAAACAATCCAGAGCGTGTCGGAGAAACCTTCAAGCAACACAGACAATATTAGTGTCGCTCATGAACGTCCGAAGATAGCGATTGCATTAGGTGGTGGCGGCACACGCGGAGCTGCTCATATTGGTGTTTTGAGAGTGCTCGAGCAAGCTGGTGTGAAACCGGACATTATCGTCGGAAATAGCATGGGATCAATCATCGGCAGTCTTTATTGCGCGGGTGTTTCACTCGACAAAATTGAAGAGCTGGTTGTTGATGGACGCCTTAGAAAAGCTTATGCCCCAGTGCCGATTCCACTGCAAATTTTGAAGAAAGCCGGTGGAAGAATTATCAATCCGTTTGGTAGCAAAAAGATGCCTGGGTTCTACGATGGACAAGGCTTAGCAGATTTCATCAACGATAATGTGCCCGAGGACAAGCGCAAAATTGAATCACTCAGTCCAACTTTCGCAGCTGTTGTGACGAATCTGCTGGATGGTAAAGCCTATCGTCTGACACAGGGAGATCTGGGTCAAGCAGTTCGAGCCAGCGCAACTCTGCCACCAATTCTGCGTGCAGTTGAAATTGACGGCAATGTTTATGCCGACGGTGGAATTCGGGCAAATATGCCGACCTATCCCGCACGTGC
>JACMKL010000214.1 GCA_014380105.1 Candidatus Melainabacteria bacterium | reverse complement strand
TTCGGAAGTGCCTGAGAAATCAGAAGTGCGGCATTGTAGCTCGCCAGAGCGTCTTTAAACTTACGCTCGCCATAATAGCAATCACCAATGCGCTTGAGCAGAAGAGCATGATGCAGCTGTTTTTGAGGATCATTTGCGGGAGGTTCGTCATTCAGGACGATTTGCAAATGCTTTCGTGCGGAAGTGCTATTTTCTTCCATCTTCAAGACGGCAGCGAGCATATAATTCAAATCACGCTTCCGAAATTTGTCTTTCTCATCATGAATTTCTTCGCTGAGCTGATCTTCAGCTTCTTTAAGCTTGCCATCTAAAATCATCTGAATGACTTCAGCTTGACCAGATTCGACGTTAATCGACGAATGGCTGCGTGTCGGTTCAGCAATAATTTCTACAGACAAAGCACGGTTTGGAACAACAAAAGTTGATGCCACCAAATACAGTGCCGACAAACCGACTGTTAGCGTTTTTGCTAATTTCATTTGCAAGGGCAAATCTGAGCTTCCGATAAATATATACCTTGAGTATATTCGAAGATATAGCACAAACAACTGTATTCGAGTCTGCAATTACAGAGAAGACAAACAGGCATGGGTTTTTGTCTGGAGGGTGTTAAGCGGCTAAAATGGATGCAGGAAAAGGTGAAAAATGACCGAGAAAAGTCCAAAAACCGCCAAAGAATCACCTGTTTACAATTTAATCAGGGCTTCGCGTTGCTACAACTGCGATGAAAAACAGCTGCCGGGTTCCCTGGTGAGATTCCAGTCGAGCACAGATGAAAGCGAAGTTTTGTGCAGAAAATGCTCCAATCTTTCTGATCTGGAATTCTTAAAGAGCGGCAATACCAAAATCACCCAGCTTGCTAAAAAGCATTCAAAACGCGTCGTCGTAGTGATGCAATGGTCTGAATTATGGAAGGCATACGAGCGCAAAGGGTTACTTGTCGAATCGGAAGCAATCGACAAGACGGAAAAAGATTTAGGCTTTGAGCTCAAAGATAGAGAAGGAAAACCAGCGTGAATAGCGGAACAAAAAAACCGACAGTTAGCTCGACCGAAAAAAGTTTCTACAAATTATGGACCCCAGTGACACTCAGATACGGTGACACAGACCGCCAGGGGCACATTAACAACGCCGCCTATTGCACGTTCTTCGAGTCGGGTCGTGTTGATTTCCTATGCAATGAAGCTGGCACAATCGCCGGTCCTGGCTATTCTTTTGTAATCGCCAAACTGACCTTGGACTTTCTCCAGGAAATGAATTTCCCAGGTACAGTCGAAGTCGGGTCGCGTGTCACAACCATTGGGAGAAGTTCCTGCAGCATTAGACAGGCCTTGTTCAAAGATGATGTCTGCTGTTCAACAGCAGAATCAATCATCGTTCTCACAGATGACGGCACAAGACGGTCGACGGAGCTGACCGAGAATGTCCTGACAGTTTTAAGAAACCTTATGTAAGTTGCGAATTTGCCAAACAAATTACCGTCTGGCAATCAGCGCAAATTTACTACCGGACTCTGAGATCAAAACCATTGCTTTGCCCTTCGGCGTCGCAAAGGACTCGACTGTGCGATATTTTTTTGCTTCGAGGTCTTCCAAAACCTGGTCCAAATTCTCAATAGATAGCACTATAGAACAGGAAAAGCCCAGCTCATTGACGATTAATAATTCCGGACCTTGCGAAAATTTGATTACGCATGCATCACTATTCGTATCCGACCAAATCTTCTTCCCCTTAAAATCTCGACAGAACAAACCAACATCGTCAGAAATATTTCGCGACGCGTGGCAGACATATTCAACACTTGCGCCGTTTAAGACTGATGACGCTGAAGATTTGGGCTTGGCGACCAAGATTGTAGTGTCAGGCTGCGTCTGTGGCGACAGGTTTGAAGATTCAGATATCGCAATTGCATTGACTGGAAGTGGTGAAATCACCACATTAGTTTGAACGCTTGCAGCAAAGAGAGGTTGAGGTCTTAAACCACGGCGCCGTTCCATATTCATGCGCAACATCGCCGACGTGGTGCGTTGCTTAAACTCCATTGCAACATCAGCCTGACCATGTCGCTCGATCTGTTTTGCCAACTTTTGCAATTCCTCAGCAATCACCTTTTGGCTATCACCGAACTGTTCCTCGAGAGCAATAATAATCTTCACGATGTCCTCTTCAGCCTGATTGGCTGAAGGATTTTCCATGGCTGAAAGAGCCAATTTCAGTAACTCTTCAAGTTTCATTGCAAATATCCAGTTGCTCCGAATTCACTCATGCTGAAATCTACTGCAATTCTAACTTGTATACGTGGAATAATGGAGATTGAGAAAAAAGTCGCAGGTATAGACACATGGATTTGTAGTGAAACTACCGTTATTGAAGCTGAAGCAGAAAGGTGTTTTGATAGTGACACTGCCTGTTATTCTTGCACTGATTCTGACAAGCGCACTGATTTTTCTTCTCAACGAAACTGAGTCGCAACTGCGTAGAGAAACATTCGCAGCCAAAGTAAGTGCATTATCGGCGCAACTGCATAGCTATTACTTTGAATCGGTTTATGCGGGGATGATTTATCACGCAACCGGAAGTGAAAAGTTTCAGACCACTTTTGACGACGTCATGTCAAAGATTCCGCAAAAGGAACGCGAGCTATCGCAATTTTTATCTCAAGATGAAGAGCAGCGCAATCTGGTCAGCATAGCTATAGAAGATGGACGCGAAGCAACCGAGGTCCTTAAAAAAATTAGAGAGAGAACTTCCGAGGAATCGGGCGGCAAAATAAACTCGCGAGACTTTCGAAGGAACGGTTTGAAATACGCTCGAAAGTTGGCCGAAGATTACAGAGCAATAAATGACTATTGCAAAAAAGTGGAATTAAATGCACCAGAAAAATCGGCCCACAACCGCAACCTGGTGCTATTTTTGTTAATCTTCTTTTTGATTGCAATGGTATTTTTGTCGATTGCACTAGCCCTTTATTTCACAAAAAATATCACTGGTCGCTTGAATGTAATTACCGACAACGCATCACGGATGGCACGAAGTGCCCAATTGCATCCGCCACTTCCAGAGGAAGACGAAATTTCTGACCTTGATCATATGTTTCATAAAATGGTTAACGCTCTGGACGAATCGATGAGAAAGGAGCGAGCCCTGCTGGAAAATGCAGTAAGTGTGCTAGCTTCCCTGGACAGCGATATGAAATTCGTCAAGGTAAGTTCTGCAAGTGAAAAGGTCTGGAAAATATCTGCAGAACATTTGGTAGGAACAAGAATCGCCGCATTGCTAACACCTGAATGCGGTGAGCAGACAGTAAAAGAATTAAAGGGACTAATCGGGTCAACGATTGAAAAAACGTTTGACACACAATTTTTGCAAGAGCGTAGTGAACCGATTGATGGATCTCTTCGACGCTCGAGCGCGTGAGGCGCTCTTCGGCGTCTTCCTTCCGCGGAGCCGCCTCGCCAGCGCCGAGGAGCCGATAGCTTCGCGCGTCCTCACGGAGCCGTTCGAGCTCGCGCTCCACACGGCTGCGCGCGGTGACGCGAATGCGAGCGACCTCGGCGCGGAGGAGGATGAGGTTCAGGAGGGCGAAGGCGGACGCGAAGCCGGCCTGCGTCGCGAGCGCTTCGATGCTCGCTTGCCCGAGGGTCTTGTAACGGATGAGGGCATCGAGCGCGACGACCCACGCCACGACCGCGAGGCCCGCGATCGGTCGCCCGAACGAGGCGACGAGGGCGACGAGCACGTAGGTCGCAGGCGAGAAGCGACCGGACAGGGTGCCGTCGAAACGGAGGAGCGCGGCGTCGAGGCCCACCGCCAGGAGGGCGCCGAGCTCGAAGTCGAGAATGAACGGCGCGTCCCCCGTGAGGCGGAGCTTCGAGCGCATGCGCCGGCCGAGGAAGAACACCCAGGCGAGCGCAGCCGCGATCGGGATGGGCCCGAGCGCTTGCGTCGCGCCCCCCAGAACGACGTAGGCCGCAAGGGCGCAGGTCACCGCCAGC
>JACMKL010000213.1 GCA_014380105.1 Candidatus Melainabacteria bacterium | reverse complement strand
TTCATTGGTTGAAAGATTTCTCCGCACTTGGACCCTCCACATCATACCCAGTGAGCTACCTTATTCATTATTGGATCGTTTTCTGGACCTGGCACGATGTTGAAAATTGATGCTTTCTGGGAACTTTCTGATTAGCGAAGACATGAAAGCGAGAGACATTTTAGATGGCGCCCCCACAACCGGCATCCATACTGCTCATAGGCGACAACCGTAGCGATTTCGTCACTATCAGGCACCTTTTGGTGGATGAGAGACGCGGTGAATTTCAGGTTACCTGGGCGAGAAGTTTATCGGACGGTTTGGAGCACGCCAAGGCGAATACTTATGACGCCATTTTCTTCGACCTGACGACAGCGGTCGGTCAAAGTCAAAGACAGTTTATGGAATATTGGAATGAATTGACTTTGCATCCGGTCATTGTGCTGTGCCCCGCAGAAAGCGAGCCAGCCGCTATAGATGCGGTCCGGAAAGGCGCGCAAGATTATTTGCTGCATGCACATGTCGACAAAGAACGCCTCGGACGCTCAATCAATCTTGCCCTTGCGCAAACAGCCTTGAAAAATGAGCGCAAAGCAAAAGAAGAATTAGAGCGGAAAATCGAACGCAATCGCCTGAAAGATGACTTCGTTGGCATCCTGGCTAATGAAGCATGGCTTCCACTTCTGGGAGCGCGACTGGTTTTGGAGCACCTCGTGGATGGTTCCCTGGGCGATCTCAATGATCAGCAATCGGTTGCAGTGGGGCAGCTCAAGAAGGGCAATGAAGAGCTTTTAGGCGTCACGCAAGAACTCCTCGATATTTACACACATGACAGCAGCAAAGTGCCACCAACTGGCTCCGAAATTGACCTGCGCGAGATGATCGAGCTGTGCATAAAAGACAGTGAGCAAATTACCAAATTTAGAAATATCACTGTCAGTGTCGAATTCCCACAAGAAATTCCGCTGATTAAAGGCGACTCTTCAGCGCTCCGGCGAGTATTCATCAACCTTCTCGAAAATGCCGTCAATTTTTCACCTAACAAACAATCAGTCACGATAAATGTAGCCCTCTTTCAAGAAGCTGTCACCGTCTCAATCACAGACAAAGGACGCGATATACTCAACGAAGATCAACAGTCTATTCTTCGTCGTTTTTGGGCGGGCGAAGCAGGACGAAGATATTCAAACAAATGCGGCATGCACTTGTATCTTTGTCAGCGAATTATTGATGCCCACGGCGGCAAAATCAATGTATTAAGTAAACCAAATGTCGGCACCACATTCACAGTCAGTCTTCCGCGCTGAAAAGTTTGCGTCGAGTAAGCAGGTAAAGCAAATGTACTGGCCGACTCCGCAAGACTACAACGAAGCCATACAAAATCCTGAATTCTCATTTGAAGACCAGGCGCTCAAAAATAGCAATGCAGAACTTACTCCGCTCGGTCTACCAAAGCCGGTCAGCGGAGCCTTTGCAAGCGTTTATCGTTTTGACACTGGTGTCAAAAGCATTGCCGTAAAATGTTTTCTTCGCAATGTATACGATCAGCACAACCGCTATCAGCAGCTCAGCCAATTTATGTCAGTCAACCATGTACCTTACATTGTCGACTTTGAATATTTGCTTAAGGGCATTCAGATCAATCAAAATTGGTATCCAATTCTCAAAATGGATTGGGTGGAAGGACAGCCGCTAGACCAGTTTTTACGTAAGAATATTGGCAATCGTAGCAGTCTCGAGCGTGTGATCAAGCAATTTGCTCGCATGATGAAAGAATTGAAGAAAGCAGGCACCGCTCATGGTGACTTGCAGCACGGCAACATTATGGTCTGCCCCGGAGATATGCGTTTGGTAGATTACGATGGCATGTTTGTGCCTGCCCTATCAGGGCAAGATGCAAACGAGCTGGGACATCCAAACTATCAGCATCCCATGCGCAGTGCACTTAATTTCGATAATCGCCTGGATGATTTTTCGGCGTGGCTCATTCACAGCTCGCTGATAATTATCATGTTAGATCCGGAATTATTCAAACGCTTTGATGGTGGCGATGAATGCATAATTTTCAGACAGTCCGACATTAAAGACACCGATAAATCAAGAGTCTTCAGAGACTTAGCCAACCATCAGCATCCCGAAGTGAAAGCACGTGTCGCGTTGTTGAAGCGACTTATGAATTGCCCGTTTTCAAAAATTCCAGCTTTCGATGAATTTGCACCAGATTTAGAATCAATTGCGCAAGAATTGCGACCACAAGAAATTTACTTAGCAGGAAAGCCAGACTGGATGCGACCCGGCGGTTTGGATGTGAATGCAAAGGCAATTAAAGAAGCCACTCAGCAAAAACAACAGCTACCACAGCCCCCCAAAAGACCTGTTCCATCCAATCTAAAACAAGCCCCGAGATTACCGCAGGAAATTAAATGGCCAACCCTGGAGCAATACGAAAAAGCAGTCCTCGCCCCGGGTTCATCGTTTAGTGATGTTGCCCTGGCAAATGCCAGACCAGTTGTTTCAGATAGAATAATCGGTAAACACGGCGTGATCTTTCAAGTTTCATCCGGCGAAAATACATTTGCACTCAAATGTTTCCTCCATCCATTTGCCGATCGTAATTATCGCTATACAGAAATTAAGAATTTTGCCAAAGGTAAATCCGGTAAGCATTTCGTCGACTTCGATTATTTGGAGCATGGCATAAAAATTCAGGGTGTCTGGTTTCCGTGTTTAAAGATGGAATGGCTTTCCGGCGAAACTCTAGATGTGTATGCTAGCA
>JACMKL010000212.1 GCA_014380105.1 Candidatus Melainabacteria bacterium | reverse complement strand
CCCTGAATCTGGCGTCCGATGATAGAGGTCCGAATGGTCAAGCAGTTTCCTGTTTGCACTTCACCCAAAAGCTTTGATTGCCCATACATATCTTCCGGATCAGGTCTGTCAGTTTCGGCGTAGTTACCGCGCTCGCCGGAAAAGACACAATCAGTCGAAATCGTAATCAATCTCGCGCCTTTCTTTGCACACAATTCTGCAAGCTTGTGAGGGAAAAGCGAATTGATGCTGATGCTTGTGATGGCGTTTTTCGACGAATCCAACTGTTTGACAACACCAACAGCGTTGATGACCACAGTCGGCTTCGCTATGGAAAATGCTCTCACAACTGTTTCCGCGTCGAGTACATCGACGCCATCAATAACGGAAGTCGCCCTGAATATCTGAGGATAACGCTCAGCCAGAGCGCGGTCTCGCAGTGTGACATGAGTCTCCAACCGCTTTGACATGATTTGCCCCAGCTTGTGTCCAAGCATTCCGGAGCCACCAAAAATTAGAACCCTATCACTCATAAGTTTTCAGAATGCGCCTTCGAATCGCGTTTCGCAGCTATAAGCACGTTTTTACAAGCTAAAGCATACCTGTCTGAAGGCTCGGAAAACGTGAATTAGCTAGTTCTAAAGGCTTTCTTCAAACTTGATAATCTTAGACAATGAAGCAATGAAAGTTTCGGTCATTATTCCTTGTTACAACCACTGGCAGTATTTGCCGGAAGCATTGAATAGCGTCCTGTCCCAAACACACAAAGATCTCGAAATCATTGTGGTGGACGATGGTTCGGAGAAACAGCCGGATGGGGCGACCATTGATTTTATTGAAAAAAACAAAATCACCCTCATCAAAATATCCAATGCCGGTCCATCTGTAGCGCGAAACCGTGGCATCGAAGCCGCTCAAGGCGAGCTGATTTTACCCCTCGACGCTGACGACAAAATCGACTCAACTTACATTGAGAAAGCAATCATCCGATTCACTCAAGATGCATCAGTCGGTATCGTCTATTGCGATGCGCAATATTTTGGCGGAAAATCCGGCAAATGGGAGCTTCCTCCATACAATTTCCCAGACATCCTGCTGGACAATTACATATTTTCGGCAGCTTTATTTAAGAGGACTGACTGGCAGACTGTCGGCGGATACAACGCCAATATGATCTACGGCTGGGAAGATCACGATTTTTGGCTTTCTCTGATCGAATTAAAACGCACAATCATACGCATTCCAGAAACTCTCTTCTATTACCGTCAGCAAACCGAATCGCGGACGAGCGCTTTTACCAGCGAACAGAAAGTAGAAATGTTCGATTGCATGGTCAAAAACCATAAAAAACTCTACGCTGAAAATATTGAATATGTGGCACACAGAGGCTCAGAATTGAAAGAGCTTTTGAATGCTGAAACACCTGAAATTGAGCTAAAGAGACAAGTTCAAAATCTGAAAGACCGCATTAACCAGATGGAATCGAGCGGCTTCTGGAAAATGCGTAATCGGTGGCAAACCTGGAAATATTCTCTTGGAATAAACTCTAAGCACGAAAATGAATCAAAAAAATAACTGCTAAATTTCTTCGTTGTCAAAAAAAAAGCCTGCAAAACACTTAGTCGAAAGTCCACCAAAGCCCCAATATGCATACTTTCGCATCTCCAAAAGACGCACGGGTGAATCAATAGACTGGACAAAAATCTTGACCGTCAGTATTTCTGATGCAGATTCTGCCAGTGGTGAAAAGCGGAAAACCACCGGGCCATCGTCACTAATTCCAGTGACAGAGGCAGATGCCTCCGCAAGCAATTCCTGTGACTTTCCAAGTATTTGTAGGCAAATTTCGCCTTCCAGTAGAGGCACTTCTACTATTGGTGCCAGAGCAATCCCTGAAAGATTAGCTTTCTTGAGTTCGATTTCGTAACTTATATA
Organism: Candidatus Melainabacteria bacterium; assembly: GCA_014380105.1. GTDB lineage: Bacteria > Cyanobacteriota > Vampirovibrionia > Obscuribacterales > Obscuribacteraceae > QKMZ01. The sequence continues at coordinate 1,373 of JACMKL010000212.1, read as the reverse complement.
AGGCACACGCAAGAGACTGATACTGGGTTGCAAACGATAATTCTTGAGACTGCCGAAGAAAACAGAAGTGTCGTCTTTCAGGCGCAGAAAACCCTTGCTGACCAAACTCCAGGCATTAAAACTATTGCGAAACCGATCCGACCAGAAGATGGTTCGACGCTGCCTGAATAAGTCTAATTCTTGAGCTATGTATTTGCCTCTTTCGCGCAAATACTTGAGTTCTAAATCTAGCCTCTCGATTTCATCGATCATTTCACTTCGAGCAGCTGTCTCCCAATCAAATCTCTTCAAGACCGGATCCGACAAAGTGGTTACTTTGTCGCCTGCGGTTAAATAATCGGGTGTCTGACGAGCATTCTCTTCAGAATTAGTCAACAAATCTGTCTCTCCATATGGCGTTACTGAATTAGTGATCGCCATCATATTTGATACTATTGCAGCGTCCCTATTCATGATTTCAAGGCCCCAAACGCAGCCATGGTGCGAGTTTTATAAAGCAATTGCATGTGTCCACTTGGTGGCATCCAACCAGGCAACACACCAGCTTCTTCGCCGATCGAAATTAGACGAAAGACAAATTCACGATAGCTAGAATTCGCAATAGAATCGAAAGTAAATTCAACATCCCCATCTGGCAGATCTGTACGAATAGTGCTGGAAGCCTCTCGCAAAGTGCTTCCATCTGGAGTGATCACTTCAAATAAAAGCTTGCCGAGGGTTTCGCCTTCTGGTGAGGTTCCAGGAATTCGTATTCCATAAAGGCCCGGGAAATCAGCGCGAATTCTGACATCTCGCGCTTCTCGAATGATGCCATTTTCCTCACCAACACTGACACCGGAGAAGACATTGTTGATGTCTACCATCCATTCTTCTTCGACTAATTCTTGTCGATATTGCTCGTAGACATTCTTATACGCACGGTCTTGGATGCTCTTAGTCAATTCAGGATTCTCAATCAGTCTCGATATTCCAGCAGACCAAGCCTCCGGTGTATTCTCAACTAGAATTCCAGTTTGACCGTCTTCAATGCATGACGAATAAACGTCGACGTTCGAATAGACACCGGCAACACGGCAGGCACCATAATCGCGATACTTTGTATTATTCTTCGAGCGATGGAAAAGTGTATTTGGCAGTGGTGCCAAACCAATATCAAATCCTTGCATGAAAAATTCAGTCAGAAATTGGTCATAATTAGGCAACAATGGCACCAATTCAACACCGCGTCTACCAGCCAGTTCACGAGGCTGACAGCCCCATACTGTTAGTGAAACTCGATCGCCATATTTATCTAAAATTTGCGTGACACCATTCAAAAATTCATGATATTGATCATCAACGATGCGACTTGTGGCATAAACAATCCGCACTTT
>JACMKL010000211.1 GCA_014380105.1 Candidatus Melainabacteria bacterium | reverse complement strand
GGTAGGCGGCAACACCTTCTGGCAAGTCCCTTTTCTCTACGACGAAAAACCACACTTGGTGGCAGGCAGTCTTTTCAATGAAGCAATAAAAGATGCACCATCCTGGCAGAAAGCTGTCCCAAACGCTTTTTCTGGTGAAGGTGCTGCTGAGAAAGCTGGACGTCCTGGAGAACGTGCAAAATCGTGGGTTTTAACCAATCCGCGTCAACCATTTAAGCTTTCAGTTCCGCATTCTTTTGTCAAATTCAAGGTCGATAAACCGGTGGTGAGTTGGTACTTTTTCCCATTCGTTGCTCCACCAGTGAAATTAGGAGAAAGCAATTATGACTTCATTCCGGATACCAAAACCAGAACCGGAACTGGTGTGCTATCCACGACTGTAACAGTCAAAGAAGTTCCGATCGGATTTGACATTGTTGGCTGTTCGATTGACGATTTGATATTTGCCAGCCCTGCGGGAAAAATAGCTGGTACAGGTGTTGGCAGCGATGAAAAGGAAATGGAAAATTATCTGGTCAATCGCGCCAACGAAATGATAAGTAAGCCAGGGGTCACTCTAACGGCTAGCCAGGTTCACTCTGCGCTAGATAATGCACTAACAATTGCAGGAATAATTGCTGGTGAAAGAGAATTTGTGATGTTCAGCCCTGATGGAAAGTCTGTCAAATGTCTACCCATGACAGGTGCCGCGATCCTTGCACCATGGCTCCTGGCCTATCAGAGTAAGGACGCTGATGGCACGGAGAAAGAGATGTTCGACCAGGACACTCCAGCAGCCGAAATGTTTCACATACCTACCGTCGTTCCTTATCCATTTTGTAATCTAAAAACCGCTCTTGGTTGGGGTTTCCATTACAAAGATGTATTTTGGAAGCCAGGTACAGGCTTTAACGGCTCCCTCGGAGAAGTCCGCATAAAACGCTACACAAAATGTTATTCACTCGGCGTCTGCACACCAATCATCTAAGGCAGATGTACACGTGCCCGCTAGTTGAGCAATCAGCAATCAATTATCGATTTAGCGCCCAACTGATGTTTAAATTCGTCCCTTTCATGTCGCTCTTACTTCGTGTGCAAACGATACTGATGCTCTGTTTATTTTTGGTTCCATTTAAGAAATAGAGATTCCCCGCTGGACCCATTTTGCTCAATGCTTCAGGAGAAGGAACCGTCGTTTGCCATCCAGAGCTTCTGCAGGCATTCAAATAGAAATTGAAAACTGTCTGCGGCTCGTCTTGCGTTGTAATCGTCAATGTTGCAGTCGGTTGTCCACTGGTTGAATTGAAAAAAGCACGCTGGGTAACTCTCGATGTGTAATCTGGAACAGGAAAATTGGCAGGTGCTGTTTTAGAGAAATGAATACTTGGACCGTTAGCCCAGGCTGGAATAGTCTGGTCAAGAGGCGGCGCCGGCTTGGTAGCTTGCGGTTGAACGACACCCGAAGTAGCTTTGGCTGTCTGCGCGAATGCCGGATGTAAAACTGAAAAACTTAGCAATATTGCTGCCACCGCATATGATGCGCGGCCAAACTTTCTGCTGTCGAACTCAATTTTCATATCAAACACGCACCTATATTGTTATCTCCAAGGGATGATAACAAGTTTCGCTTCAATCTGCATCAATCAAATTTGATGTGCTAATTGTGTTTCTAACGAACTAGACTTGATTTCTTCACTTCGCGCAGCATCTGCATTGACTATGAATTCGACAAGTTTTGCACTTGTCTGATTTGTAATTTGCGAGACTGTCTCCAAATTCATTGGAGTCGGGAAAGTATATCTCGTGCGCATTCTAGTGATGCTGCCATAAGCTTCAATCGATGTTTCCATTTTAATCAATCGCGGATAAATAGCACTCAATTTACGACCGATCGGATCGGAGATGTAGTTCAAACTGCACTTAATTGTGCGCGCCGAGTCATCAGTTTCATTCAAAATCCAGGCAGTCCGTCGCGTATCTATCGCCTTAACATTGAGACCATTGGCTGCTTCACGCAAGCAATTCCAGGCAACAGTTGGAGAGACATTGAGGTCGACTGCCTGCTGAGAAAGTTTCAGAAGTTTCTGACCATAAATAGGTTGCTTTGTTTTGATCGACAGAAGTTTGCGCTTAAATTCATTGACGGATGCACCAGAAACCAAAAACATCAAACCGAGCACTAGCACTCCGGCAAAAACACCCTGACCAATCAGGTCTGTGCTTAGACGTCGCGGAGCTTCCACCACTTCAACCGTAGCTGGATGTTTTGATGCGCCATCAATAGAAGGTGTTGGGTGCGTTGCATGATGGTAGTAAGAAAGAATTTGCGCGGACACCAGAATGGCGCCATAGATAAACAATTTACTCACATTGAGCGGACGCTTTGATTTGTTTTTCTTGCGCGACTTCTTTTGCATAACACGCACCCTTCAAGATTCAGTAAAGCAATCATGACATGCTCGATTTCTGGCGCCCGTCATGGATGCACTTTTCTTAACGATTGCTAATTTTTCGGGCGCAACTTTTCGGTGTTAGCCGTGTACTGCCAGTAGTCGAACGAAAGCAATTCGAGTCGGCAAGAACTACTGAAGAGGAAATTGAAATGATCCATAGAGCAGCCCCATTGCTAACAGCAACGCTTCTATTTGTAATCACCAGTGTCACCCTGACAGAACCCGCCGAGGCGCGCAGAGCATTTGCCAGAGGACAACACGGAGCCGCTGGCGCCTACGCACACCAGGGACAGTATGGTAGTAGAGCAGGAGCGCGGGCTTTTGGCGCCAACGGCGGGTTTAGTGCACGTGCTGCGTCCTTTAATGGACCAAACGGTACTAATGGCCAACTAGCCGCAGGAGGAGCCTACAAGCGCGGCGTTGGCGGATTCAGGGCTAAACAATTTAGCGCGGAAGGCGCCAATGGCGGCAGTGCTAACCGATATATGAATAACGCTTACAACGCGCAGACAGGAACTGGGGTGAGAAACAGCGGTGCATCCTACACGAATCCCCAAGGGCAAAGTTACGGATATAACGGTACGACTTCTTACGCCAAAGGACAAGGAGCAACAAGCTCAATTGACACCCAAAATAAAGGTGACTACACAGTTGATTGGCAGAAAGGTCAAAAGCCAGTAGTAACACCAGTTCCTACAACTGTTCCGGCCGCAGAAATGCCCTGAGCAATTACTGAAACCAACATGAAATTTGAAAGGGGGCATCATCGGTGGTGCTCCCTTTTCATTCTTAATAACCCATTCTGGCGTTCAAGCAACTTTCATACAGACGTGATTCTTCGTCGAAAGCTCTCTCTGCATTAGTTACGTTGTTTCGAAAAGGTTGAACGAGGTCGCTTACCAGTTTTTCTGAATTTGCTCGGCGCTCTTTTAACGCAGCATCCGTCTCGCCAAAAGAACGCGCGCTCACAATTTGTGAATGCGATTGTGCTTCAGCTCTGGTTAAGAGCGCTCTCGCTTGCTCAAGTCGCTCAGTTGCGCGATTTTTGCGAGCTAAAGCTTCTGATATAAACTGACTTTTTTCAAATAGAGTACCAGCCAAAATAACGGATGTCGGAGGATTTTCAATCTCAGGTTTTGGTATTGGAGGCATTCTCGATGCAAGCTGACGCAAAAGATCTTCTTCAAAAGGCTTCTTTTCGCTCGAAATGCCTCCCGCGGCAGAATCGTTGGAAACGGTATCTGGCCCAATGGAGCGCGCACTTGAGGCGGAAGGCACTTTCACCACACTCGGTGCAGTTTTTCCGTATCTGGTTAGCATTTGTCGGCAGTAGCCTGAGAAAGTGCTAAACGGAGCAAGTTGATATGCCTGTTCGTATTCAACTACAGCTGCATTTGTCCGGCGCAACTGCATTAGACTATTTGCCAAATAATAATGAGCCAGAGCCGATTGCCTGAATTCACCAGTCACTGCTTTCGATAACACATCCTGGGCAGCAGCATAATTTTTCTTATCGTAAAAAACTATACCTTCACGCAGCTGATCTGCCGCGCCTGCGTATGCAGGAGCAGCAACCATAAACAGAGCAAAATAGGATAATAGAACAGCTCTTGGACGCACGATGTGTTGCAAAAATTTCACTCTCCAAACTCAATCTGCCTGGAAATTGTCGGATTCTTGAACTGCGCGGTTTGAATGTCTGCAGTCGCCAGCCCATTCAGTTTCATGTGATGATAACATAGCGCCCGGGCGAGATAATATTCAGACTTATTAGGATCATCGACGATGCAACCTTTAAGGCATTCCATCGCTTGTGTCCATTTGCCCATCTGGATCAAAATCTTCGCCTTGCGCCAATAGAATTCGACATTATTGAAATTAGCGGCCGATGCTTCATAGGCTCCACGCAGCGCCTCACGCGGATTAGCTTCGCTGGAAAAATAGCTGGCTGTCAAAACCAATTTTTCAGTCGCCGCCAGTGAAGCGGATGTGATTGATGCGCTTGAAGGTGCACTTGCTGGAGTTGCCAACGCGGTGATTACAGGAGCTGTTGCCATTTTTGATCCTGAAGGCACCATGCTAATTTTTGCGACAGGAGTGCTAGAACTGTCTGGTTCTAGATCGGCTAGCACCGTCGGCGGTACCTTTTGCGGGTCAGCTGCAGGTACAGACAATACTATGTCGTGACCGCTCCATTTTGCATTCAGGATAGGTGTTTGACGGGCTCCTGGGCGATCTTCTCGCACTTCATTTTCGACCGCCAATTGAGCGGCAGTAAATGCTTGACCGAGATTATTCTTACCGCTTTTTGCCTTTAACGACTCAATTAAACTTTTGGTAAAGACACCATTTTGATATCGCTTAGATTCCCAAGATTGCTCATCCGGAAGACTCGAGCAAATGACTAACTGACCTGAATTGTCAGCGATCGATTTAGAATCGAAGTTACCGACGCGTATCAATCCTTTTGCATTAGGATCGAGACTTCCAGAATGGCAGGCATCCAGCACCATTACTACTCGATCTGATAAAACACGGCTATGGATACGGTCCATTATTTCCATCATGCCAATGCCAGTGGCGTCAAGATCTTCGGGTTCGGCATCGTATGTGACGAGATAATTTTTCCCTCTTAAGTCCATTTGAGAGGGGCTTCCGTGGGTGGAAAAGAATAAAACAATCAAGTCATCCGGTCGCGCTAGCCTGGCGAGAAAGCGCGTCCCGAGTTCTGAGATTACTCGTTTTCGTGTAGCTTTTTCGTCAAGCAAGATGCGGACATGTGAGGGCTGAAAATTGGCATCTTTGATCAAATAGTCGTAGAAATCGCGCGCATCTTTTGAAGCGTACTTTAGAGATGGGACAGTAGTGTTGCCGAATTTACCGCAACCGACAATAAGTGCCCATTTATCTCGAATCGGGCGATTCACCGCTGGCGCGGGCGAGGACGTGACACTCACCGTTGATGTCGAGGCGCTCGGGGCAGCACCCTGACCGAGTGCAGGTGTGTCCGCTTTCGCCGGGACTACTGAGTTGAGGGAAAAGCATACTGTGGCTGCAAAAGCAAAATATCTGGATAGGTTCACGACAACGAGTCCTCAATCTATAAATTAGGCCTCCAATCGAATTTATGCCCAATAAAACATACATTTGACCGATTTTGAAGTGTTTAAATCTGATTATCAGACTTAGATCCGATGCTTCGTACGGGGACGGATTGCACTTGGTCGGGATTAAGAGCAGTCGACAAAGGTGAAGATACGACAGAGTCGATCAAGGCGGACAAAAATTTCTCGCTATGAGCGGGCAGGATATGTACACCGTCAATAAAGTTAGAATTTTCGTCCCAGGCAGTTGAGTTAAAGTCGACAACGTCAGCAGATTTTTCGTCGCAAATCGCTTTCAGTCTACCCAAGTAATTCTGATAGAAGTTGGTGGGCATAATTGATTTGTTGAATTTACTGAGCGGCATATTCACTACAAGTACGCCAACGCCCTTCTTCTCCGCAAGCGATAATAACCGTTCAAAATAGATAAATTGCTCTGTTTGGGTAGCTCTATCTTCCGGATTGTAACTGCGCATATATTGCTGCCCAGTTTTGACTGTGTCGTAGTGATCGATTGCGAGCCCGGGATATGCCATTGGAGTGCCTCTTACTTCTTCTGGAAAGACTCCACGACGAAGCGGCTGAAGCACAAGCGTGTCTCCATATTTGTCAAACAAAATGAATGGACAAATTTTTTCGATCACTTTTTTGGAAAGCAAACCCAAATAAACTTTGAGTTCAGAACGATTTAGCCAGATTTTGGAAACACGCCCAAAGGCAACATCAAATTTCTGCTCTAAAGTAAGTTTGTCGTTGGATAATAGATTGATGAGATCAGCAGGTCTAGCCAAGACTTGGAATGCTGCAGTAGTGTGAGCACCATTCACTAAGTTATCTTGGAAATCACGTGGAGCGACACCACATATAATTGCAGTTGGAGGATATTTGGACTCAAGTAATGCGCGTCCGATGAAGAAATCGTCTGAAGCCATTCCTCCGCCAACTGCAGCATTGAAGACGGCAACATTGTGTTGTACAGGAGACTTAAGCCTCTCACTGAGCTGCTTTTCACAAAATGTAGAGCGTCTTTCAGAAAAACGCTTTATGATTTGATTGCGAAACTTGGATTCGGCTTGCACCACTGGCGCCACCATCAAGGAACTGCCGATAAACACGGCATATGGCTTTTTTGGGTTTACTGAAATTTCTTTGTCAATGCTGGCAAGTGAGGTGAATAGCTCCCCTTGCTCAGTTGTTGCCACTGGTAAGCGGGCAAATGGATGAGAAATACACAGCCAGCATTCT
>JACMKL010000210.1 GCA_014380105.1 Candidatus Melainabacteria bacterium | reverse complement strand
GGCGCAAGCGCACCAGAAAGGTGTTATTCACCGAGATGTAAAACCATCAAATGTAATCATCACGAGACCTGGCACAACGACTGAGTTTGCAAAAATTTTCGACTTTGGAATTGCAAAGGTTCTTCCGGATCAAGCTTTGGATTTCACCCAGGACACAACCAAAACAGGTGAATTATTCGGAAGTCCACTCTATATGGCCCCAGAGCAATGCCGCGGAATTCAAGCAGATCAGCGCACCGATATTCACGCGCTGGGATGCTTAATGTACAAGACTGTGACCGGACATCATCCATTCGAAGGCAAGAATTTTCTGGAGACCGTAGTCAAAATTGTCACTACCGATCCACTTTCAATGCGTCAGGCCTATCCAGATGCAAATATTTCAGCACCGCTAAATCAAGTGATCTTGCACTGCCTTGAAAAGGATCCAGATAACCGATACCAAACAATGGATGCCTTACGCAGCGACCTGGAAAAAATTCTCGACGGCAAGCCAATTTCATTGAAGGTGTCGGCAGGTACATCAAACCACCGATCAACAACGCAACCATCACTAACCAACGTATACAGACCGGCACCACAGCGACCTGTCACTGACCTTTTTCGAACCTGGTTCAAGGCGCTGGCATGGACTTGTATTATTCTCTGTTGCGTCGTCCTGGCTATTTTTGCTATACCGCACCCTCAATCCAGCTCCGGACCGTCAGATCCATACGCTGACGCAGAAAGACTTGATGCGCTTTCTTACGAATACTTCTCAAAAGGCGACTACGAGCGCGCTATTCCGCTCTTAGAGTTCGGCGTAAAAACTTATAAGAAGAATGGCTCGAAAGTTACCGGTGGCGGTTTAGGGCGTGAAGACAATTATCTTGCTGAAAATCTTTCACACCTCGGCAAGTGCTATTACAAGTTGAAGAACTATCCAAAAGCGATCGCAAATTATCGAGAAGCGCTCCAAATGTTTAAGCAATGGGGAAATTATTTGGGTGGCGGAATGACTGAATGCGTCAACGACTATGCCGCTACATTGCGAGCAGCAGGACGAGGCAAGGATGCCGATAGCATGCTTGCCGAATACAAAAATCTCAACAACCTCAATAAAATACCGTAAGGAAATCGTTAGCGATATTCTGCCTGTTTCCGCGCAATCATAATTTGCGACGCTATCGTTGTCACAGCAGCGCGCAATAATGAGCCGAGATCTTCATCATAAGCAAACTTCGGCGAATGCATGCTGGTCACGCGATCTGTCTTAGCAAACTCAAGAAACGCACGTTTTGCAGACGCAGCATTGGCTGGTTTGAAAATACCAAATGCGGTGCCACCATTTTTCTGTACTAGTGAAAAACACGGAATATCAGTCAGACCATCACCGACATAAATAATATTTTTGAACGGCACTCTGCGCGCCGACTCCGGAAAATATTTATTGACGACATACTGATTGGCAGCGGTTTCTGCAGGCGTGATCCCTTTGTGAATCTCGAAGAGATATCTTGTTTTTTCGGTAAAGGTAATTGTCCGTTTAATTCTCGTCAGTTTCCCAGTTTCATCCGCACCAAACATGCAACCATAAGTCGCATGAAATGTGTCACGCACAAATTGATTGCCGTCAATTACATCTTGCAATCCGCCAGAGACAATATAAAGTTCAACTGAGATATCTCTTGCAACATCAGCAACGAGTTCTCGCAGATCGCTGGCAAGGTTTCGAACACCTGGAAAGAATTGGTCATCCAGACTGGCACCAAACGCACGTAAATCATCAATGGTAAGCAGTCCAAGCGGTTTCCCCTCACCTGTATTTTCCAAAATCAAATTCATGTAAGCCAGAGTCGGATCGAAGCCCTGCTTCCAGAGCGCCTTCGCATCAACTTTCCAAAAGCGCTCCGTGTCGATGCCCTTGCTCTCCAACAATAACGTTGTCGAATCCGGAAGCAAGGTGTCGTCAAAATCAAAAACTAAAGCGATAACGTCAGCCATAATCGAAACCGCTTCCTTCGCGCTCGCAAAAATTCGTCTCTTCCATTGCAAAGACCGATATTATACTAAATGCCCTTTTAGTATAATATCGAGACTCTTCGTCAAGAAGTTTTGAACTCTCTATACAGGGATTTCCAGCCGCTATACCAACGGAAGTACGTAATTTCATGGAAAAGACGCTCTCTTTCTTGCTTGCCCTATTTCTGGTGATGGTATGCGGCTATTTTGCGCATCAAAAAATACAGGAAAATATTGTCGCCCATAAGCACACCGTAGCGGCTCCGGTCAAAGCCTTTTCAATGGCTGGAAAGTGGGGCGACTCGAGCGCTAACGGGGAGGTCTACCTGTATCTTTTCATCCTCGAATCGAACAATACAATAAAGGGCTGGTATGTCGCGAAAGACCCGACATCGGGCAGCAGCGAACAATATGCAGCGATTGTTGAAGGAACACCCGGATTTGTGGGCACCGTGGCTGGCAAATTTGCAAGCGTCAATTTCACCGATCCGCGCTTCGCCAATCAGCCCGCCAGCCTTGAGCTGAATGGTGACTCATTGACGTGGACAATTTTGCAGTACACGGGCAAGGAGCCCAAGCAGCGATTGCCCCAGAGCTTCATCTTATCTCGCGGCGCAGAGCTCGAAACCGACTACTGGGCACATCATGTTCAGATATCGACGCAGCATTGATATGCTGGAGATGATAAGTTAGTAAAACTGGAAACCTGAAAATTGGCCTAAGCGATGTCCGTCAAGGAGGTTCGATGCAAGAACTCTGTCCGGCGCAGAAAACAGCTTATGAACACCTGCTCAAGTCTGTGTCAGTGGGCAACGTGTGTGTGGTGTGGTCGCATGTTGGCATGGGGCGCACGACGATTCTTAAAGAACTTCACCGCGAGAAGGGCGGCGAGCTTCTGACCCTCAAAGACTACATCGATGATTTGCGCATGCAAAATCCGCTACAGATGGAAGAAGCGCTTGAGCAAATGCTGATGCGCTCCATCAACCGCAACGACCTTGTTATTCTCGACGACCTGAGCCTTATTTACGACGTTATTTGTGGATGCGGGTTTATGTCTCCGTATCCTCGCGCCAAATATATTGAAGCGATACTGACGAGCATTGCAGCAAAGATTTGCGAAACAGAAAAGTGTGTTGTATTCAGCATTGACGGCGTGATACCAAAGCCGCTTGATAGTCGCTGTTTTAACAGTAGTATCAAAAAATATGATCT
>JACMKL010000209.1 GCA_014380105.1 Candidatus Melainabacteria bacterium | reverse complement strand
GGATCTGGACGCGGCGATCAAACAAAATCCAACGAGCATACGTTCCTGGCAGTATCGCTGCTCGATTTTTGTGAATCGTGGACAGGATAAAGAGGCTGTAGAGTGTTTGAGCAGGCTGATCGCGCTCAGCCCGGACAATTCCATCAATTATCACGTCCGTGCCAATTATTATGTGAAAGATAAGGAATACGCCAAAGCGGCTGCCGATCTTACTCATGCCGTTAACCTTCAGCCTGGAGAGTTTGAACCGTTGATCATTCGAGGGGACATCTATCGGAAAATGAAGCAATATCCCAGAGCAATAAGTGACTATTCCAAAGCCATACAACTAAACAGATTTCGCGCTGGTAAAGCTTTTGCAGGTCGCGCCGAATGCTACAGAGCTTTGGGCAATAATCAGGCAGCAGAGATGGACCTGAAGCAAGGTAAGATTGGCGAGAAAGTTTATAGGTAATTTGAAAAACTCATGAGCAATTACGATGAAAAGCTAGACCAGCAAATTGATCTGGAAGCTTCTCAAAAAACAGAGAGTACTCCGCCGGTTTCACGTATTCAAAATACGGTCTTTTTTCAGGTTGGTACTGTAAAGCTAGCGATGATGTGCTTCTTTAGCTTCGGTTTTTATGGACTTTTCTGGATTTGGAAAAACTGGAAATATCTCAAACAGCATTCCAATGTTCAGTGTCTTCCCTGGGTCAGAACTTTATTTTCACCGCTTTGGGTATTTTCGCTTTTTCGCTTCATGATTGCTGAAATTGTTGAGCATGGTGGTCAGAGACCTTCTCTTGGACCAGGTTTACTAGCCACTTCTTACATTGTCGGCAATCTCGCTTCGCGAATTCCTGGCATTTTTGGAGATGTTCTTGGCTTATTCATAATTTTGCCCCTGGTGATGTTGCAGCAGCAAATAAATGCACTCAACGGCGGCGACGAGCATACGAAGAACACCAAATTCTCCCCGATTAACTGGGTTTTGCTTGTACTGAGTGGCTTGCTTTGGACGCTAAGTTACGCCAGCACCTATGTCTTTAAACACTAAATTTGGTTCGACTTGAGCGGAAGAAAAACTGGTAGGAATGTGCATCCAGAAAGTGCACCGCTCATTTGTATCATCACTGGTTGTGCCCATCTTGCCACCATGAGCCTGGGTAATTAATTTGCAGATGGAAAGTTTGAGCAGAGACCGGCTGGTGACACTTTCAATTTTTGATGTAAAAGGCGAATAGAAAAGCGTGTCGATTTCGGCTTGAGGCAACCTCTCGCCGCTGTCAGAAATAGTGATTTGATAGCCATTTGCTTCCGGCGTGATATTTATCTGCACGATTGTATTTTGGGGAGAAACTTTAACAGAGCTGGAGATAAGGCCCATCAGCGCTTGTGTGAAAAGTTTGGCATCACCATTCACGAGCGCCTTTTCGCCAGTCACGTCGATTACGACGTGCTTCTCTTCCGCTTTTAAAGCAAAAGCATCGGCAACTTTTTCGACTGCTTCGGTAAGGTCGAAGTTGTCTCTCTCGATTTCAATTTTGCCAGCGGAAAGTTTTTGAAAATCAAGCAGGTCATTCACTAATTCAATCAAATTGCTCACTTGCGCCGACGCAGCTTCAACCTTCTGTTTTTGAGCTTCTTCGAGCGTTCCTTTAGCACCTCTGGCCAGAATAGCTAGAGAAATATTGACCGAAGTAAGAGGGCTTCTGAGATCGTGGCTGATCATATCGGCAAGATCTTGCTTCATGCGTTCTGCATTTTTGCTTTCCGTAATGTCGTGCACGACGCAGAAAAGAACCTTCTGCGAAGCAGACCAGAAGCAAGACCAGCGCGTATCGATAATTTTTTTGCTTGCTGATTGCAAACGCAATTCGAAAACGCACAACTCCGCTGCCTCTCGCGCTTCTCTCAATTTCTCATCGCTGAGAAGACTTTCTTCCGGAACAGTAATTTCGTGCAGATATTTTCCTTTCAATTCTTCGGGCGTCCATCCTAGAATGCGCTTTGTGTATGGATTCGCCGCTACGATTCGACCTTCTTCTGATAGCGAACAAATTAAGTCGGCGGCGTGTTCGATTAGTGTGCGTTCTTTTTCTGATGCTTCTTCGACTGCGTCGGAAGCTGAGTGTAGGAGTCTATCCAGGGATGACAGTTCGTCGTCTCCAGACAGTGCTTTTGGCAAAACCTCACGTTTTGCGAGCAATTTGCCCGTCTCGCAAGTCGTCTTAAGTGGTCTTTTAATCAGGATGACATAGAGGTATCCGAGAAAAACAGCCAGAAGTGCGCTGACCAGGAGCGCAATTGCAAGAATTATCCAGACAGTATTCATCAATTTGTGCATGCGATCTGGATTTTGAGCTTGCCGTCCTTGTTCGAGCAATACGACTGCGCTAGTCGCGTTGGCGTGTTCGCGGGCAGTTTGAATTAATTGTGGGGAAAACATGTTCTTGAATGTTATGCGTTCGTATCGCGTTCTGTAGACTTGCCTTCTTGCCCAGGCATACATTTCGTCAATGCGATTTTGAACGTTCCGCAAATTTTGTAAAAGTTCCGCCATCTCAGGATCTGTTTTTGAGTTATGAAGGGCGAGATCGACACGCTCATCGAGATTGCGCATAGCGGGGGGTTTTTCTCGACCACCTCTTGGGTTGCCTTCGGTATTTTCTGCTTCCGGTTCGAAGCGTTTGCTCATGCTGTAGATAAGTTCCATCGAGTCGCGGCTTATGATGAATATTTGAGCAATCAGCTCTTGTGACTTAGACTCGCGTACAGACTCGGTTTTTATGTTGTGCAAAAAGTAAGCAAGAGCGCAAACGATACTGAGTTGAACAATCAGTGGTATCAACGTCAAGATCATTCCGCGCCAAAAAAGGTTAGGAAGTGGCATCATATGTCGCCCTCGCCAGAGGAAATGACTGATGCCTTCTCGGCAATTGGGATGCGAATGTAAAAAGAACTTCCACCGCTGGCAAGTCTGTCCACGCCAGCCTCGCCACCGTGCGCCTCGACGATAGATTTCACGATTGCTAAACCGAGTCCGGTTCCCTTGATATTGACGTTTGATTGAGCCCGTGTCTGGTGAAACTTATCGAAAATTAGCGCTCGTTCGCTCTCTGGAATGCCTGGTCCCTGGTCATTGACACTGATATGAGCAGAAGAATTTTGACGCTTTATTTCTACTGTAATAGTTGAATCGGCAGGTGAGAATTTGATGGCATTGGAAAGTAAATTGGTCAACACTTGAGTAAGTCTGCGCTCGTCAGCATTGATAAGCTCACTGTTTTCTGGTCTAACAATTTTCAGTCGATTACTCTGAGCAAGTGCTTCCAGGGCATCAATTGCTGAATTGCAAATTTGTGCAGCTTCCACTTCAGCCAGTGAGAGGTCACTCCGATTTGCTTCTAAAGCCTCAAGATCAAGCAATTCATTGACCAGTTCGGTCAGGCGGCTGAGGCTCAACGTCGCCTTTTGGAGTTCTTTTTCTGACGTACTGGGCAACTTTGAGGTGTCGCTCAATAGTGAAGACAATAGAGTCCCCGCTGTTTCCAATGGTGTGCGTAATTCCTCACTCGCTAATTCCAGAAACTGTTTTTTTAATTCTCTAGCTGTTTTTACATCGGTAATATCGTGCGCCACACAGAAATAATTTTTCTC
Source organism: Candidatus Melainabacteria bacterium (assembly GCA_014380105.1). Lineage (GTDB taxonomy): Bacteria > Cyanobacteriota > Vampirovibrionia > Obscuribacterales > Obscuribacteraceae > QKMZ01. The sequence goes on along the minus strand of JACMKL010000209.1, from coordinate 5,708 downwards.
AACCTGCGACCACGACACAGTCCACAGAAAACTTTTGATTTCGCCATTTGCGCAAATGACAGCATTTTCAAATTCTGTCTCGCCATCTTTTCCAGCAAGCTGGACAAGTGCGGTTCTGGTTTTCTCTTGTGTATCAGGAGTTAGAATACTTAAAACCGAGCGCCCAAGTAGTTCGTCAGGAGTGAATTGCCAAATTTTGCTTGTGGATGCACCACTGGTTTCAAAACGCATGCGAGTATCGAGAGAGCAAATTATGTCTCTAGCGTTGTCGAGAATAGCAAATTGTTTTTGGCGCGCGTCTTTTATTTCTTGCGCTGCAGCAACAAGAACATTGTCCAGTTCAGCGATTTCGTCATCCCCACTGGCTGCCGGAGGCAAATCTTTTCCAGCTGCTAAGAGAATTGCTTTACGCTCAACCAGAGAGAGGCGATGAAGAAATGCAGTTGTAAATGAATGCACAAGTAGAATCGAGGCGCCGAAACCCAGCAGTGCTCCTGCGATGAGCATGGCAGTAATATTCCAGGTTAGTTGTTCAATTTGTCCGGGTTCTTTTTGCAGCATTTTAGCTTCGATGTCGATAATTCGTTTGGTCAGTGGCCGGATTTCCATAAACATCATCATCGTAGAATCTTTATTGAGTTGACGCCTCGGGCGAATACCTGTCTCAAACTGCGTTATTAGCTTGCGCCGGGACTCACTGACCAGCGTAAATAGTTTTTCTCGGGCACTTTCTGATTCGCGAAAAATGTCCGCTAATTCAGGGTGTTCCGTGACATCAATAGTTCCCCAATTGTTCTCAACTGTTTTTTGTATTTTCGTCATGTCGCTGATTTTTTTTTCAAGATCTTCGCCGTCTTCGCCAGCTAAGGCGAGCAGCGTATCAACAACGATCATCTCGACCTGATGCAATTTGATCAGTGCGTCGCGTGAGCGCTCCAGCTTGTCATAATCGTGTGAAGCTCCCAGCAATAGGAAACCCATCGCCACGACGAAAACAAGCTCGATCAACACCGGCACTATAACCAGTATCACTCCTTGTTGTGTCGCACTTGATTTGAATGGCACGGTACTATTTTTTGTCTTTTAGAAGGAGCATGTGAGGTCTTCATTAGACTCTTGTCTATTTAACCAGCTATTTCCTTAAAAACAAAATTTGGCTCGTTTTCTATCATTGATTCTGCATCAGGTATGCGTATCCAAAATATACAACTGTCTGATCTATCGTCTGTGATCATGCCCATCTCTCCGAAATGAGCTTGTGCAATCAGTTTGCATATTGATAATTTAAGCAGCGAACGTCCGGTATCACTTTCAATTTTCGATGTGAATGTCGAATACAACAATGATTCAATCTCACTTGCAGCCAGGGGCGCTCCCCAGTCCTTTACTGTAACCTGGTAGCTGCTTGACTCTCTTATAATCTCGATTTTAACAATTGTATTTCGGGGAGAAACTTTAACCGCGCTTGAAATCAAGACGGTCATGGCTTGTCTGAGCAGCATGGTGTCACCTATTGCCGGAGCTTTTTCCCCGGCTATATCGATAACAACTTGTTTCTCTTCGGCTTTCAAGGCGAAGGTGTCAGCGACTCTTTCAATTTCTTCCATGAGATCGAATTCTTTCTTGTTGATCTCGATTTTTCCGGCTGAAAGTTTTTGAAAATCGAGTAGATCGTTTATCAATTCAATCAAGTTTAAAACTTCTGCTGAAGCTCCTTCTATCTTCTGTCGCTGAGTTTCTTCCAGGGTTCCTTTGGCACCCCTAGCAAGGAGCGCCAGCGAAATATTGACTGATGTGAGAGGGCTTCTAAGATCGTGGCTGATCATATCTGTAAGGTCTTGTTTAATTCTTTCCGCGTTTTTTCTTTCCGTAACATCATGCACCACACAGAATAGAATCTTTTGCGACTCCGACCAAAAGCACGCCCACATCGTGTCTATGATGTTATTTTGGGCTGTTCTAATGCGTAGTTCGAAATTGCTCATAGTGTCTGATTCGCGAGCTTTTCTGAGCTTCTCACTGCATGAATCGAAGTCTTCTTCAATCACTATGTCATGCAAATGCGAACCAACAATTTGGTCTGTAGTTAAACCCAGCATAATCTTCGTGTAAGGATTGGCTGCTAAAAATTCTCCTTTTTGAGATATTGAGCAAATCATATTTGCGGCGTTTTTGATCAGGTCGCTTTCTTTTGCTGTTGCTTCCCTGACTGCACCGGATACATAATAAAGCAACCGTTCAAGGGAAGAAAGTTCGTCATTTCCTCCTGAAGGCTCAGGCAGCATCTCTCTCTGTGCCAAAAGTCGACCAGTGGAGCAAATTTTCTTCATTGGTCTTTTAATCAGAATTACATACGTATAGCTGAGTATGACGGCTAGGAGGACACTGACAATTAGCGCAATTGTCAGAATCATCCACACTGTTGATATGAGGCTGCGTATTCGAGTTGGTATTTGCGCTTGCCGTTCTTGCTCCAGGAGCACTATAGAATTTGTTGATTGTGCGTGCTCTCTGGCTGTTCTTCTCAGATGAAGAAAAAAGCGTAAAGCAAATTGCATACGATCGAATTCATTGTTGAAGGTCTGCCTGATCGACATCTCATGCAAATAATCAATCTTTGTTTGAATTTTTTTGAGACTTTTTAAACGTTCAAGGAGTAGAGAGTCAGTATCATTCTCTGCGATAACGCGATCTAGATGCGTTCGAATTTGTCTCAGATTAGGCGCAATTTGCGCTTCAATATTTTTTGTTTCAAAAGATTCGGATGGGTCAAATCTCAGCGACATGCAATAAATGACTCCCATAGAATCACGGCTGATCATGAATATTTGGGCAATCAATTCCTGAGATCTACTCTCGCGAGCCGACTCTAGTTTAAGTTTGTGAAAAAAATATGCCAGCGTGCAAACAATGCTCAACTGCAATAGAAGAGGAATTAGAGCAAGAATCATGCCTCGCCAGAACAAGTTTGGTAGGTGCATCAGTCACCCTCTGACTTGAAAATTGCTGATGAGGGATCTGGTGCCAGAGGAATTTCAAAGAAGAATGAGCTGCCACCGAGAGTTGTTTCTTGGATACCAACTTGCCCGCCATGCGCTTCAACAATTGATTTGACAATTGCTAGCCCTAATCCTGTGCCTTTGATGTTGATATTTGCTACCGCTCGGGTTTGACTGAATTTTTCGAATATCAGTGCTCGGTCACTTTTCGGTATGCCTGGTCCACTGTCATTTACACAGATCCGTGCGCATTTTTCCAGGCGTTTGATTTCCACAGATATTGCTGAGCCTCGTGGTGAAAATTTGATGGCATTGGAAAGTAAATTTGTCACTACTTGTACAAGGCGTTTTTCATCACCCCAAATAGTGGCGTCATCTGTCGGCGCAAGGATTTTCAGTTCATTTAACTCAGCTAAAGCGTCAAGGGTTTCAATTGCATTTTTGCAAATATTTGCAGAGCTACACTCGCTAAAAGTCAAGTCTTCTCTATTGGACTTAATTGAATCGAGATCCAGTAACTCGTCAACCAATTCAGTTAATTTTGTGAGGCTGGCACTAGCTTTCTTCGTTTCTGTGTTGGCAGCTTCAGGGAGGAGACTCTCGTTAATGAGTAGTACTAAAAGTGACGAAGCCTTCTCCAGTGGTGCACGTAATTCTTGATTTGCAAGATTTAAAAATTGGTTTTTCAATTCCTTTGTAATGTTGACTTCAGTAATGTCGTGTGCGACACAAAAATAATTCTTGGAAGACGATGACCAGGTGACAGTCCAGAGGCAGTGTTTGACGTGACCATTTCCACACGAGATGGCATTTTCAAATTCAATTTCACCGCCCTGGTAGGCAAGCTTTTGGAGTGATTCTCTGGTTACATCATGCGTCTCAGGTGTGATAATCGAGAATAAAGATCGCCCCAGAAGTTCATCGGGAGAATACTGCCACATCTTTGACGCTGCCTCGCCTGCTGTTTCGAAACGGAAGCGTGAATCTAGTGAACATATTACGTCTGTCGCGTGGTCGAGAATGGCGAATTCTTTCTGGCGAGCTTCTTTGATTTCTATTCCTGCTTCTCTAAGCGTGCGGTCCAGCTCTGCGATCTCGTCGTCGCCGGTCAGCGCTGCAGGCAAATCTTTCCCACCTGCTATCAATATCGCCTTTTGTTCGGCAAAAGAGAGGCGGTTGAGAAAAGACTTTGTATAAAATCTAACCAAAAGGAAGGTTGCACCAAATCCTATCAATGAACTTAGAATGAGTATGGAAGCGATACTCCAAGTAATTTGATCTAATTTTCCGGGTTCATTTTCCAAGACCTTGCTTTCAATTTCGATAATTTTTTTTGTCAGTGGTCTGAGTTCCAGGAGCGTCAGCATTGTGGAGCCCAGGCTGGTTTGTTTGCCATCTCCTTTCCCGGTAGTATTTTCGTATTCGTAACTTCGCTTCGATTGGCCGACCAGAGCGTAGAGCTTCTTTCTTGCCAAATCGCACTCCTCATTGACGCTCGCCAGCTCGGGGTGATCTGCGGGGTCAATTTTAGCCCAAGTGTTTTCGATTGAGGTTTGAATTTGGGTAAGTTCTTGAATTTTCTTGGGAATATCGTCAGGATTGTCGTCGAATAGAGCAAGCAGAGCATCCACAACAACTAATTCGACTTTGTGGAGATTCAGGAGTGCATCTCGTGAATTTTCTAGCTTTTCATAGTCGCGCACACTGTTCCAAAGCATCGCTCCCATTGCCACAACAAAAACAAGCTCGATTAATACCGGCACCATGACCAGTATCACTCCTTGTTTTGTAGCACTTGATTTGAATGGCACGGTAATTATTTTTTGTCTTTTAGCGTCGCTAAATAGTTTACGAGAGAATCGACCTGTTCTCTCGCCAGTGGGCCGCCTGCGTCTTCAATGAAGCCTGGCATCGATGCGTGGCGTTTGCTGCCGTAGGCGGTGACGTCCCAAATTTGTTTGCGAATGGAGGGGCTTTCAAGATCGCGATTGTTGAGTGATGGTGCCATTTTACCTTCTGCGTTTTCGCCGTGGCACATCGCGCAGTCTGACTTGAACAGCTCTTTGCCGAACTGACCAACGCCTTCTGATACGTGGCAACTGATGCATTTCTCGTCAGTAAGAAATTTTGCCTTGCCGTCGACTGATAGATTTTTGTGGCGATTTTCAACGTTCATTGAAAGATAGAGATTGACGAATTGGGGAGGTTCTCCAACGCTTTCAATATGAACAGTTTTTGTCACTTCGCCCTGCTTCATGGATGTGTCAATTTGGACCGTCAAATCTGTACTTTCGCCAGGCACAAGAAGCGTCTTTTTAAGCTTTGGCACAGTGCAACCGCATGAGGAATATGGCGGCTTGATGGTCAGAGGTTTTGTGCCCGTGTTGGTGACTTTGAACACGCGCGGAATTTCCACGCCCTCCTTCACGTCGCCTAAGTCATCTTCAAGGCGGTCAAAAGTCATCAGGGGACCGTCTGTGACGGTCTGGCTGCAACCGAAAAGCAGACATACGGACATGGCTAGGAAAAGCGAGGTCTTCATTCTTTCAGCTTAACTGCGTCTAATCTTGTGTGCAACCCTGGAGGCGGGATGGAGCCTGGTCGGCTTAGCAGTTGGCTCAATGAAACAGTCTGATATCCAATTTTATGTATTGGACAGACCGGTCTACTAGCGACAAGGCAAAAAAATTGCCGTAGACAAAGAGAAAG